>NZ_JBPKJK010000007.1:0-107669 GCF_051756985.1 Saccharothrix sabaoui | reverse complement strand
GTCTGCCGGGGTTATTCGGGTTCGATCAGTCCCCTGCGCTCGATGTCCTCGACCGCTTGGTGCACGAGAGGGCGGAGGGCCTCTGGAGGCATCTGGAGGTCCAGGGCGGTGCGCAGCAGTCCGGCGAGGCGGTGGCCGGGGCGGGCGGTCTCGGCGCGGTCGAGCGCCAGGGAGGTGAGGACGCCATCTCCGCGCAGATAGGCGGACATGGCCAGCAGGGCGGCGGGCTCGGCGCACTGGGGGGCGGGGCACTGCCGGGTGAGTTCGGTCCACAGTCGTTCGGCGGCACGGGCATGCTCACCGGCGGCGGTGGCGATGCACGAGTCGCGCACCAGGCTGTCCGACAGGGCCACGGCCAAGGCGGCGACGTCCTGGTCGGAGAGCGCCCCGGAGCGTGTAGCGGTTCGCTTCACGTACCGCATCACCAGGCGGTAGGAGTCGTTCGTCGATCGCGGCCGGTCGTGCCGGCCGACCAGCTGGTCGATGAGGCTCGCCCGGCGGGCCAGGGCCTCTTGGGGGTCGGGGCGCAGTGTGGCGGTCAGGTCGTCGCGGCTGCCGAATGTGCGCTGGCCTTGCATTACGGAGGTCACGGCGAGCACGGAGGTGTTCGGGTCCGGCACGGTGCCGGTGTGGGTGGGGTCGTCGTAGTCGTGCCATCGGGCTCCGGCGGTGATCGTCGAGGTCCAGAACATGTGCAGTGGCATGTCGTGCTCGGCGAGTGCGGCCCGTATCTGTGCGACCAGGGCGTCACGCGGCAGGAGGTCGTCGTCGGGCTCACCGCCTCCGACGACGACTCCGAGGGCGATCGCGCCGGGGTGGCGCGCCGTGATCACGGTGACCTGGCCGATCAGGTTGCTGGTGAGCGTGTCGGAGGGCAGCGGGAAGCACATCGTCATCGTGATCGTGGCACCGGCGAGGACGTTGATCACCACGGCGTCGGCCGGGTAGTAGCCCATCAGGTGTGGCGCGGCGGCGATCAGGTCGCCGGGCTGGGTCAGTGTGGCCGGCGCGACCTGGTCCAGCGGGGACGTGGACGAGCTCGGGGTCGGTTCGGGCGTCGGATCGGACATCACAGGTGTGCTCCTTGAACAGATAGTGAGGATGTGATCGGGCAGTGCGGATGCCGCGAGGTGGCCGTGATCGGGCGCCTCGTGAGCGGGACCGGACCGGGTCAGGGCTTGCCCTGTTCGGTGGGTCGGTCGTGCGGGGCGGTGCGCTCGACGCGCATGCCGGCCTGGGCGGCGAGCAGGACGTAGACGTCGTCGGCGACGGAGAAGCCGTCCAGCGCGTGCCATTCCCAGCCGTCGTAGGGCACCTGAGTGCCGTCGAGGTGCTGCATGACGCCGGCGGGCAGGTATTTCAGGTGGTACATGCCTCGGGCGCGGAATGTAAAGGACGACTTCCCCGTCGGTGGTGTCGAAACGCGCGATCGGCGCCCTGTCGAGGACGGTGAACTCATTGCAGCGGCACAGGAAACCGGCCGGTGGACTGCAGGCTGCCGAGGCTGCTGTGCGTCCTGCGGGCCGGGTGTCGTGGACGGTGTCGCCGACTGGGGCGCCGATGGCGGTGACCAAGGGCCAAGCTCACTCGGCAGCGCAGTAGGGTTGTGAACTGGCGGTCCTTCACGGTGTGGCGGTTGCGCCCGAGTCGGTGCGGTTTCCATTCGACATCGGACGGAAGCGCGCGCGGCGACCGCCTGGGACAGCTGCGGCATATCCGGTTTGTTTGTTCGCCGGGTGCTTTGCGTGATGACAAGTCGGCGTCGAGTCGCGGGCCGCGCACAAGCCACAACAAGATCAACAACTTTGCACTATGGTATCCATGGATTTTTCGAGCTACGGCGGTGTCGAGTGCGGTCATTCCGGCTCTGCCATCGGTCAGCCGGGAGACGGTGGGGAAGGCGCCATCGTCGCCGTGCCCGGCTCGTGCAGCGGCCTGATCGTTGACCGCTACTGCCGTCGGCCGGTGTCGACGGGGCGTCGACGGGCGGCGTACGGGGCAGTGCGGAGTGGGCATGCCGCCACCGCGACGGCCACCGTGGTCTTGACGGAAGCGGCATGGTGGAAAGCGGATGTCTGCCCGGGGTGGTAGCTCCGGCTTCTCACGCTGGTCACCGCGCTCGGTGGTGGCTGGGGTGGTTGTCGCGTACTGCTGCGAGGCGCAGCTCCAGCGAGCGCAGGTTCCGTGAGTCGGCGGGGCTGGTGGCGCGCGTGCGGGTGCGTCGCACGAGGTCGACCGCGAGGTCGATGCCGCCGAGGATGGTCAGACTCGACTGCTTCCCCGCGGTGAACCAGCCGTGTGCGGTGTCCACTCGGCACAGCGCGGCCAGTGAGGGCACCGCGTGGGTGAGCAGCGTGTCGATCTCGACCTCGGGAACGACGAGCCGCACGGCCGCGCCGTCGACCAGGTGCGCGGTCAGCGCGGCGAGGGCGTCGTCGACGGCCGAGGCCATCGCCCGGCAGGTGGCGGTCTCGGCCGCGGACCGGCCGTCGGGGCAGGTGTCCTCCCACGTGTCGCGGGCATCGGCCAGGCGCCTGATCACCTCGACCAGGCTGTCGGGGGCGATGTCGGATATCGCGAACGCGGCGACGCGCTCGTCGTCCCAGGCAGGGTCGGGCGACTCCACGTCGAGAACGTCGAAGTCGGGGTTGTCACGCTTCACTCGGGTTACCTCATGAACTTTCCAGTGTCGAAGGGGAGATGACCGTTTCCCGGGTGGTGTGTCGGTCAGTGGAGCGAGGGTTCGTTGCCGTGGCCGCCGGCTGGCGCGTGGCTGTTGTGCGGTCGCGCAATGAGACCTCCAGCGTTGCGACGAGCATGATGACTTCGGCGCAGGCCGGGTGCGACCAGGTGCTCGGCGGGCATCGGCTCGGCGAGCACCTGGGCGAACGTGCCCATCGGGGCGTGGACCAGGGCATCGGTGTCGGGAGACGGGCTGCCGCTTCGGTGACCGGAGACGGTCATTCGATGCCTGCCGGAACCTCGTCGGCGATGGGAGCGCGCACCATCGCCGCCCCGGGCGGCCAGGGCGTCCACGAGTCATCGCCGGCCGTGACGATGACCGCTTGGGCGCGCTGCTGGAACTGCTCGGAGGTGATGCAGCCGACGGTGGCCTCCAGCGACAGCAGGTAGTGCTCGGCCTCGGCGTGCCGGTTGGCCGCGACCACCTCGGGCACCCTGTTCAGGGAGGTGACCAGCAGTTCGGGCAGTGTGTCGCCGTAGGTGAGGCGGGCCATGCGCCGAACGGCTGCGAGGCGTTCGTGCAGGTTGTGCACGTGGTGCGGCGGGCCGTCGGGCATGAGCGTGAAGGACGTGCGTCGTACCTGGTTGAGGACGATGTAGTCGTGTTCGTCGACGAGTTCGTAGCGGAGGCCGTCGGCGGTGTCGGTGATGGACGTGATCCGGTAGCGCCCCCAGTGGTCGTCGAGTGATCCGTGGTAGTTGACCCATCGGCCGACTTCGGCATGAAGCGGCGAGGTCGCGGCTGAGGCGTGCGGTGGCTGCATCGGCGTCTCCTTCTGGTGGGTTGACGTGATTCGGGGTTGCGGTCGGCCCGGCGAGCCGGGTCACCCGGTTGTGGCTCGGATCGCCGTGGCCGGTCTTGACACGCTGAGGTGGTCAGGACGTCTACTCGGCCCACTGGGCGAGTTCGACGGTGTGTTCGGCACCGGAACCCGGTCCCTCCCAGTACCGGTCGTCGACGTCGATGAGGCGCACCCGGGCGGTTGCGTCGCCGTTGTCGTGGAGCAGTTCGGCGGTGGCGCCGGGGTAGTGCGTTGACATGTGAATCTGGCTCATCGGTGCCTCCGGTGGGACGTCGGTGGATCGCGGCCCGGTTAGCACAGCGGGGGAGGGCCCGAAGGGCGTCACGCGCGCGGTGCTCGTTCATCCGGGCGGGATCGCGTAGCGACCGAGCGCAGCGAGGCTGGTCTCGCCTGGATGGACGGGCATGGAGTGCGTGACGTGAAGCCCTCGCCCGGTGTGCTGCCCTTGGCGCGGTTCACCGACGTCTCCCACCGGAGGGGCGTGTCTACGGCTTGGGGGCTGTGACGGTCAGGGACGAGCGGCGTCGAACTCGTGGACGGCGCGGTGCGAGAGGGCCCGGAGTCGAGCGGTGACGGTCTCGTGGTCGACGCCGGCGAGGCTGGAGGGCAGGATCGCCCACCGGTCGGTGGCGATGTGTCCGGCCTTGAGGAGCGGGGAGTGCGGGCCGTCGATGGTCTTCAGTTCGATCGGCGGGGTGTGCCCGGCCGTGGGATTGATCAGGAGCAGTCCGCTGCCGTGTGCGGGTGGGGTGGTGATGTCGTTGACGGGGATGGCGAGGCGTTCGGTGCCGCCGACGGTGCCCAGCGCCAGGTACTGCACCGGGCCGGTGACCTGCACGACCGTCAGTTCCCGCCCCCAGGCCGGCTGGTCGAGGAAGGCGATGACGTCGCCGGGCTGGACCCGGCGCAGCAGTTGCAGCTCGATGGGGGCGGGGGAGAACAGCTCCGCCAGCAGCGTCGCCGACTTCCGCAGCATCCCGGCGCGGTCGGCGGGGATGTACCAGGCGTCGATGTCGTCGAGCTGATCGGCGCGGTGCCGCAGCGCGTCGACCGCCCGGCGGGGCTGCCCGTTCAGGGCGGTCAGCGTCGCTTCGACGATGACCGCGGTGGACACCGCGTCCTCGACGCGGGTCTCGGTGGGGCGCTGGTCGGCGCGGCCGGTCTTGCGGCCGCCGTTGAGCTCGTCGAGCACGGTCCTGATCGGGCGCAGGAACGGTTCGGGTTTGCGGCCGTGCACCCAGGGCAGCGGTCCGTCCAGGATGTCGCGCAGGAGGGTGACGACGCTGTGGGAGGCGGCGTCGCGGGCGGGTGCGGCGGCGAGCGCGTGCAGCATCGCCGCGGTGTGCAGTGCCCGTGCTCCGGCGGCCAGGGCCGGTTCGGCGGTGACGTGTCCGGCGAGCAGGGGGTCACGCCAGGAGGCGACCTGTTCCAGGACTTCCCGCGGGTCGCGTCCCCAGTCGATCGGGGCGCCGGTAGTGCCGGGCAGGCGTTCGAGGGCGTCGAGGTAGTCGGCGAACGCCTCGTCGGACAGGTCCAGGCCGGCGTGGGTGGCGTCGGCGTGTGCGTAGGCGAGGGCGGCGAGCGTGGGCACGTGGGTGGCGGTGGCGATGTGCACGACGTGGCGGCGGCCGAGGCGGGTGGCGGGGGTGGAGCGCGCGGTGAACGACAGCAACCGGCGGGTGGGCGACAGGCGCAGGTCGGTGGCGGTACCGATCATGGCGATGGTGCGTGCCCGGCCGGTTTCCCAGGACCTGGTGGCGTGTGTGGAGGGCGGTGGGGTGGCGTCGCGCAGCACACGCAGCACCTCGTCGATGCCCGTCCACGGCGCTTCCTCGGAGACCTCGGGGCGCAGGGTGCGGCGTCGCAGCAGCGGCAGCGGGGCGTCGATGATCGGCTCGATGTCGATGTCGATGTCGGGGTCGGTGCTCATGCGGTGGTCCTTGCTGGTCGGTGATATCCGGATCGGCAGGGCGGTATGACTGGCGGTATGGCGGGGGCCGCCGGCCTGTTCAGGCCGGGGTGGGGCGGCTGTGCAGGCGCAGGGCGAGCGCTTCCTCGACGTGGCGGGGCTCGGGGTGGGTGCAGGCGTCGAGGTCGGCCAGTGACCAGGCGACGCGTCGGACCTCGTCGACGCCGTGCTCGCTGAGCACTCCGGCCCGGTGGTGGCGGTCGAGCAGCTCCCAGGAGGTGCGGGGGAAGACGCTGCTCATGGCCAGGGCGGCGGCGGGCACCTCGGCGTTGGTGGACACCCCTGTGTCGCGCCATCGGTGGGCGGCGCGCAGGCGCGCCGCGGCGACTGTGTCGGCCAGCACCGGCAGCGTCACCGCAGCCTGCCCGTGCCGGTCTTGTTCGGGCCGGTGGTCGCGGTCGGAGCGGATGACGTGCAGCCGGACGGAGACGCGGTCGTAGACGAGCGGCGGCACCTGCCGCATCTCGGAGGCCAGGTCCGGGCAGGACACCACGAGCAGCGGGTCCGCGGTGAACGAGGTGGGCGTGCCGTCGACGGCCAGGACCACGTCGCGGTGGTCGAGGACCGGCAGCAGCGCCTCCCACTGCTCCGGTGGGCGGCGTCCGGCGGAGGTCAGGTGGAGCACGCCGTAGGTGGTCAGCAGCGCCGCTCCGGGCCCGTGCGAGCTGCCGATCAGCGCCGATACCGACGCGCCGCCGTAAGGAGCCCGGTAGGGCGGGGTGTGATCGAGCGGCACGTCGTGGGCGGGATCGCCGTGGCGTCGGTTCCGGGCCAGGACGAGTGCCTGCTGGTCGGTCAGCGCGGGCAGCAGGGCTGCCAGTGTGTGGGCGAACAGGCCACGGTCGGCGGGGTCCGGTCCGGTGAGCAGCACGTGGTGTCGACCGGCGGCTGCCGCCGCCAGCCCCCGTGCGGCCCACGGTGAGAGCGCCACGTCGTCGAGGACGGGCGTGATCGAGCGCTCGGGCGGCTGCCAGGTAGAGGGGGCCTGGGTGAGTGCGTCGCGACGGCCGTGGGCGTAGGCCACCACCGAGGCCAGGGTATCCGCGCCGAGAACCCGGATCCCGTCGAGCGCGGGCGCACCGGCCAGCCCCGCGGCGGGAACGATGACCCGGCGAAGGTCGGTTCGGTCTTGGAGGGACCGCAGGCACGCCTGGATGTCCGATGTCGGGTGCACGCTGCCGTCGAGGCCCAGACCGCCCAGGAAGACGGTGTCCTCAAGCGGCGGCATCTGGCCGGAGGCGGTCAGCACCGCGACGGCGACGGCGAGGTCGTGCACCGGGTACTCACCCCCGGTGGCGGGGTCGCTGTCGATGCTCACCGGCCTGACCGGGTAGGGCAGGTCGGAGTTTCGGATCGCGGCCTTGACCCGGTCCCACCGCTCCGGTCTGACACGACGACGGCCCGGCGGAGAGGTGTGGGCGTGGTGGCCGACTTCGACAACGGTGGTGATCACGAGGTCCTGAGCGCCGCCTGCGATCGGCAGGAGGGAGCGGATATGAGCTGTGGCCATGGTCTTCCCTATGGATAAACCGAAAAGATCGGGGGGAGTGCGCGGACAGGACCGCGTCGAGGGAGGCGGTGGGGGAGCCCGTCGGGCAGGCGGTGGTGGTGAGCCCGCGGTCGGAGGGCCGCCCGAACGCTGTGGTTGGCCGCACCCGCCGGGGCGGGGCCTGGTGACGAGCTCTGGCACCGGCAGCACGGGCCCACCCGGTCTGGACTGGGTGGGCCCGTGCTGTGCACGCGGACGCCTGGGAGGCGGTGGCCTGCTACTTGACCAGGGCCATGGCGCGCAGGGCGAGGTCGTCGAGGGCGTCGGCGCGGGCGGGGTCGGCCACGGTTTGGCTGTAGCTGGTGATCGCGTTCGCGATGCCCGCCGCGGTGGGCTGGGCTGCGGCGATGAAGTGCCGCAGCACGCCTTCGCGTTCGGCCTCGGTGAACCCCAACTCGCGGCCCAGCACCTGCACGGTCGTCTGCGGCTCGGTGACCGGCGCCCCGGCCTGCTCCTCCAGCGTCGTGACCTGTCGGGCCAGGAACGCAGGTGAGAGCCATTCGCGGACGTGGTCGCGGGCCTGTGCTGCGATGACGTCGAGCTGCTTCTTGACGGTGTCCTGCGACCAGCTGATCGTGCCGCCCTCCATGCGCTGCCCGAGGTGGACCTTGCGGAAGGCCAGCGCGGGCAGGGTGAGGCCGTTGCGGCAGATCCGCACGAACAGCTCCGGCTTGAGCGTCACCGATCCGGAGCCGACCTCGGAGTTGGAGAAGCGGAACCCGGCGAAGACCACAGGCTCCGAGCCGGGCTCGTAGCCCTGGCCCTCGGCGGCGGCCAGGCGGCGCCCGGTGTCGAGGTCGGTGGTGACCCGCTGCCGGTCGGCTTCCAGGTCGGGGTTGGTGAAGGGGTTGCGGTAGCCGGCCAGCAGGCGTGGTGCCAGCCGCTCCACGGTGGGGGAGTAGACCTTGCAGTGCATGGAGGAGTCGGTCAGGTCGCAGGAGCGGATCTCGACCTGCACGTCGGCCTGCTTGATGCCGTCGAGCACGGCGGTGAGCAGGTCGAGGTTGTCGACCATGCCGAACCGGTCCGACAGCATGGCGCGAAGCACTCCCGGCTCGCCGTCCTGGCCGCGGAAGAGCCGCAGCAGGAACGAGCGGGAGTCGGCCGGGTAGACCACGCTGGTCGCGCCGGTGGCGGTGCGCTTGGACTTGCCGTGCAGCAGGCCGTTGACGTTGGCGTCGAACAGGTCGGGCCGCTCGGTGCGCAGACGCCGCAGGTACTTCGAGCCGATGCCCAGCTTCGCCGCGATCGTGGTGTCCGCGGCCGCGGTGGGCACGTAGAGCCCGTCGACCAGGGTGACGCCGTGGTCGTCGACGACCGGCTCGACCCCGGACAGCTCGATCGCGCCGCCGCGGGCCCGCAGGGTGGTGGCAGGGGCCACCACGTCGATCTTGGCGGCGTTCTGGGTGCGCAGCATGTGCAGCATGTGCTCGAAACCGGCATTGCGCACAGGGGTGGTCAGGGACACGAGAAGCTCCATTCCGCGAGGGCCACGCACGCCGTGGCGTACGTGGCCCTCGCATTCGGGTGATCGACAGCGGCGTGGTCGCTCGCCGTCATCGGGTGTGGTGGCGGTGGTGCCCCGCCCCGGTGTCGGCGGGGCGCGGCCGATCGGCCGTGGCGGCCGCAGGAGGGCACGCTGCGCTGATGGCGGCGTGCCTCTCGTGGCGTCGCGCTACGGCAGGCCGTCCCTGCCCCGCCGAGGCAGGGGGAGGCGGACAGCGGCGCAGGTGAGCGCCGGAGTGGGGTGAGATGACCTGCCTGGGGTGCCGCGGTCAGCCGCAGTCGCACTCGGCGGTGCCCGCGCTGGTGACGAAGGCGCAGCGCGGGGTGTGGAACGTGGTCAGGATGACGCCGCCGTCGTCGGACCGGATGACGATCAGCGGGTGGCCGTTGCGTTCGGCCCACCGGAACTGCTTCGGGTCCAGGCGCACCGGGTCGGCGTCGTAGCCGACGATCGTGGCGACCAGCGTCTGGAGGATTTCCCACAGGTCCGGTCCCGGTGTACCGGTGCTCTGCGGTGGTGCGGGGTGCTCGAAGCGGGCGAGCAGGCCGCCGTCGCAGTTCGACAGGTCGATCCCCGTACCCGGCCCGAGCACCCCGGCCAGCGCCCGCAAGGCCGGGTACACGAGGTGCTCGGGCTCGGGGTGGTCGGTGCCGATCCGGACGCTGTAGGCGCCGCGGGCGGTCAGGGAACCACCGGGACGGCGGCGCACGGCCAGCCGCAGCTTCTGCGCGGCGGTCATCGCATCGTCGTCGAGGTCGACGCCCAGCGAGTGGAACCACTGCCCCAGCAGTTCAACGGCGTCACCGCCGGACACGCTGCGTTCCGGGTCGTCGTGCTCAAGGTCCTTGTAGTGGCGCAGCAGACGCATCACGGCCGCGCCTTCGACGCTGTCGGGATCGAAGCCGGCGGCCTGCGGGGTGATGTCGCCGGTGGGTGGTTGTGGCGTCATGCGCTACACCACCAACGAGGAGAACATCGGCAGCCGGTATGCCTCCGACGCCGGGATCAGGTCGATGATGTCGCGCTCGCCCGTCCACCGTTCGACGAACCGCAGATGCACCGACAACCACTGACGGACCCACCCGGGCATGGCATCGCTGACCGGCCGGTGGCCGTGGCCGCCGTAGAAGGTCATGAACATCCAGTGCTCGTGCCGCCATGCGAGTTCGGCGGCGATCCGGATCGGGATGGAGGCCAGTTCGGCGGGATGCCACCGGGCGCCGTAGGCGGTCCAGGCGTCTCCGCCTGCCATGAGCGGCTGCACGACCAGCCGCCACGGCTCATCGTGGCCCACCAGCCTTCCCTTCGGGTCGACCGGGCGGACCTGCCGGCACTGCGGGCACCGGCCGTAGAGCGAGGTGGGGCGAAGGTTCGAGCGCGGCCCGATGCTGCCCTCCAGGGCAGGCTGACGACGACCGGCACAACGAATGGTGTCCAAAAACAAACCGTTGGAATTTTTCACGCGCATGATAATCTTTCCGTTGACATTCCGATCCTCGACGATTTCGCGATTATTGGGCGAGGTCGGCCGGTTATCCGACTGGGTATTGACGATCGATAAATACATGTGCTCGGCGACGGTTCTTTCCTGCCGCCCACCCGGTCGAAGCCCCCGCCGTCGTCTACGGCGTCGGGCCCCGTCCGGTGGGGCGCACTCGGATGGCGTCCGCGGCGGGGTAAGGGGGCAAGCCCTCTTTTCGGGCTTGCCCCCGGCCCGACGCGGGCGCAGAGTGCGCAGCCCCACCAGACGGGGCACCGCGCCGGATCCAGCCCCTCACCTCATCAGTGCCAGGCACAAGAGGGCTGGCACAAGCTTCCGGACACCGGTGGCGAGGCGCCGCGCCGCCTTCGAGGCGGGCGGGTGCGGCCGCATCAGCGCGAGCTGGGCCAGCGGCGAAGCAGTCGCCGCCGGTGTCGGCTGAGCGTGTTGAGCACGACCCGCAGGCCTCGTCGCTGTACTCGTACAAGGGTGGTGTGGTCGGAGAGCAGGTGCGCTGCCGCGAGCGGCGCGCGACCCCGGGCCTTCCGTCGCAGCCCCTCGGCCACCGCGGCCCGTCGGCGCTGTGGACGCGGATGGCCCGCTCGTTCCCGCCGCACACATACCGGCTGGCGGCGATGTGCCCCCGGTGACACATGCCCGACCTCGGCCTGTCCGGCGGCGCATCGCAGCGATGCGGCATCCGAAGTCGCGCAGCAACCGGTGGGCATCGCCCTCCGACGCGGCCCGGCGACCCGGTAGGCGGTGGACGGTGTGGTCCTCCGCGGGGCGATCGGCCCGACCCGCCCGGTCCGCGGCGCGAACGCGCCAGGGACCGACACATGCGCGGGTCCGCCTTTGTGCGGAGTGGCTCGGTGCGGCGCGGTGTATCGCTGGGTGTCCAGTCGTCGACCGGATCGGGGAGGTGTCATCCGTTGGTGACGTCCGAACCGCAGCTGCCTCGTGGTCCCGACTCCGCATTCGCCGGTGTCGGCGGCCCTGAGGTGTCCAACACGGCGTCCGATGTCGTGGGCGCGGTGGTGCAGGCCGGTGTGGTGCACGGTGGCGTGCACCTGTACGCACCGCCGCCCCGCACCTCGGTGGTGCCCTGCCAGCTGCCCTCCGCGCCGGCGCTGTTCGTGGGACGAGCGGCGGAGGTGGACCTGCTGGACCGTGCCCTGGTCGCGGCAGGGGTCTCGACAATCGGCGGCGCCGGCGGGATGGGCAAGACCTGGCTGGTCCTCGCCTGGGCGCACCGTCACCTGGACCGGTTCCCCGACGGGCAACTGTTCGTGGACCTGCACGGCTTCAGCCCCACGCGAGAGCCGATGGACCCGGCGGTGGCGGTGCGCGGGTTCCTCGACGCCCTCGGCGTCGACCCCGGACGCATCCCGGCCGACCTGGACGCGCAAGCGGCGCGCTACCGGAGCCTGGTCGCGGGGCGGCGCATGCTGATCGTGCTGGACAACGCCGCCACGAGCGGGCAGGTCGTGCCGTTGCTGCCGGGCGGCTCGACCTGCACCGTGCTGGTCACCGGCCGCACCAGGCTCTCCTCCCTGATCGACCGGCACGGCGCCCGCCACCTGACCCTGGACGTGCTGACCCACGACGAGACGCACGCCCTGCTGGCCGCTCGCCTGGGCACCGCCCGCGTCGTCGCCGAACCCGATGCCGTCGAGGAGCTGGTCGGACTGTGCGGGCGCTACCCGTTGGCCCTGGCGATCACCGCCCGCAACGCCGCCACCCGGCCCCTCGTCCCCCTGGCCGAGATCGCCGGCGAACTGCGCGAGCTTGGCCTGGAAGCGCTCGACCACGACACCGACCCCGCGGCCAGCCTGCCCGCGGTCCTCTCCTGGTCCCTGCGCCGGCTCACCGACGAACAACGCACCGTGTTCGCGCTGCTCGGGATCGCGCCCGGCCCCGACACCACCGTGTCCGCCGCGGCCGCCCTCACCGGCCTGCCTCCCGCCCGTGCCCGCAAGGCGTTGTCGGCGCTGGAAGAGGCCTCACTGGTCGAACGGCGGTCGCACGGCCGGTACGCGATGCACGACCTGATCCGCGACTACGCCACCACCACCGCCCACGACCTGCCCGACGACGTGAGGCAGACCGCGCTGACGCGGGTGATGGACTTCCACCTGCACACCGCCACCACCGCCGACCACCTCCTCAACCCCCACCACCCGTTCCTGCCGCCCGCCGAGCCCGCGCCCGGAGTGCGGCCGCTCCCGCTGTCCGACGACGCGGCGGCGGCCGACTGGCTGCAGGACGAACACGCCACCCTGCTGGCCACCCAGCACGTCGCCGCCGCTCTCGGCCACCACCGGGTCGTCTGGCACCTCGCCTGGGCGCTGAACAACTTCCACATCCGGCGGGGACACCTGCGCGACTCGCTCGCCTCGTGGCGGGCGGCGCTGGACGCCGCCGCTCACCTGCCCGATCCCGCCTCCCGTAGCCGCGCCCACCGGCACCTCGGCCGCGCCTGTGCCCGGCTGGGCCGCCACGAGGAGGCCGCCGCGCACCTCGACCGCGCCCTCGACCTGGCCACGCGTCACCGCGACACCGTCGAACAGGCCCACACCCACCGGGTGCTCGCGTTCTCGTGGGGCCGCCGGGGGGACGATCGGCGGGCCTTGGACCACGCCCGACACGCCCTCGACCTCTACCGCGCCGTCGGTCGGCCGCTGTGGGAGGCCGACGCGCTCAACTCGGTGGGCTGGTACTCCGCGCGCCTGGGCGACCTCGACACCGCGCGCGACCACTGCCACGCCGCCCTCACCCTGCACCGCCAGCACCACGACCCCGACGGCGAGGCGTCCATCATGGACAGCTTCGGGTTGATCGCCCACCGCGGCGGCGAGCACCGGCAGGCGATCGGCCACTACCGCCAGGCCCTCGTCCGGTACCGCACCCTCGGGAACACCTACTTCCTCGCGTACACCCTCGACAACCTCGGTCACCCACACGCCGCCCTCGGACAACACGAGCAGGCGCGCACGGCCTGGCAGGAGGCAATGGAGTTCTACCGTGAACAAGGCCGCGACACCGATGCCCGACGCCTCCGGCGACAACTCGACGATCTCGACGATTCCCTCGACACAAGTCCCGGCCGTACCTGATCGCTGAACCGGCCCGTGCTCCACCCTGCGTGGCGACCCGACGTGCCGCTTCGCCCCTTGCACCGGGACGTCCTTATCGGGAGACCTACTTCCTGGCTGCCCCTGGGCCGCACTCAGGGCCGATGTCCGGGTCGGGGTGGGCGAACAGTTCGGTCTGTACACCTGTGGGACGGCGGGGCCGCAGCACGGTCTTTACGCACCGGCGGCCTGCTGGTGACGCCCCGGCAGGCCGCGCAGCGGTTGCGCGCCGAGGCCGGTACGGCACCCACGGCGGTGTCGGCGTCGAGTCCGCCGCCCTGCGCGCACCGGTACACCACGTTACCGACGGGGGCCCGGCGAGTTCGCATGCGGCGTACGTGCCGCTGAACACGATGCTCTCGGCGAGACGCTCGGCAGCCTCTCACGATCCGCGCCCGCCAAACAGCGTTGGGAACCGCCGTTTACCGCTGGTGGTCACAGCCTCTGTGACCACCAGCGGTAAACGGCGGCTTCAGAGTGCAGGGCCTGTTGTTGTTCGAGCGTCGCCGGATCCGCGTGGCGGGAAGCCCCAGCGATAGTTGGCGGGCGAGGCGGATGCAGGACCGAGCTGCTACCGCACCGGTGGGCAGGTCGGAATGTAGGGCAATCCGGGGACGTGCTCCCCCCACTCGCTCTTGGGAATCCGCGCTCCGCGACCTGGCAGGCGAGGCTGCGCTCGGGGGCGCAGGCGAGGTCCCGCCGCGCGCTCAGGTCCCACACGAACGATCCGTATTCGTCCGACCTGAACACGATGGAGTCACCGACGACAAGGGGATGTGCCTCCACGACGTGTCCGACAGGAGGATTCTGGGCCGTGAATCCGGACTGAGCGGGTTCAGTCGGTTCCCGCCCTCGCCTTGACGGCGAGTATCCCGGTGCCGGGCGCCACCGTCATCGCCGTCTGGACCGTGCGTGGCAGCGTCGCGGTCAGGTCGTTCGTGGCCACGGATCGGATCTCGGTTGCGTCGGTGGTCGTGCTGACGACGTGTTGCAAGTCGTCGGTCAGGTGGGCGGAGGACGGCAATTCCCGGGTGGGGACGGCGCCGGACAGGTCGACCAGCCGGCTGCCACTGTCGAAGCCCAGGAGTGTCCACCGGCCATCGGCGCCGAGGTCAGCCGCAAGTGGCTGCCCCAGGTCCCGGGGAGTCCGGTCGTCGTGTCCCAGAACTCGGTGTGACCGTCGCGCAGCCACACCAGCGTGTGTCCGTTGGACGCGCTCGCCCGCACCTCCCGGACGTCGCCGCGAGCGATCTCGCTGGCGGCCGAGTAGAGGATCGTTACCGCGCTGTCGCCGACGATCGCGTGTCCGTTGTCGATGAACTCCACGTTCGGGGCGGCCGACGTCCCCATGTCGACGGCGTGACGACCTGCGTCGTGAGGTCCACAGTGGGCAAATGAGATCCTCGGTCCATGACGATCGCGTGCCGACCGTCCGGGGCGACGCTCGGGCTGACGGGGGTGATCGGGACGCAGGACGGCGATGGTCGGTGCTCGCCCGCCTCGTCAGGACAGGTGTTCCGCTACTCGTCGAGGTTGTCGGATGGGTGGCGGACCGAGGCTGCTTCGGCGCGTTGCGCCAGTGCGACGACGCGCTCGGCGAGTTCGGGCCACAATTCCCGCGGCAGGTTGTGGCCCATGCCGTTCACCAGCACCAGTTCCGCGTCGGGGATGGCGTCCGCCGTGGCACGTCCGCCGCTGACGTCGATCACACGGTCGGCGGCGCCGTGCACGACCAGGGCGGGCACCCGCAACGACCGCAGCCGCGCGGTGCGGTCGCCCGTCGCCACGGCTGCGAGCCCCTGCCGCTGGAGGCCCAGGGCGTCGTACCCCCGGTCGTGCACGACACCGGCCCGCTCGGCCGCCTCGGCCTCGTCGAACGCGAACACCGGTGACGCGGCGATCCGCGCCGCCCGCACCTGCCACCGGACGAATGCCTCCCGCTCGGGCGGCGGCAGGCCCAGTTCCGCGAACACCGCGAAGTCGGCCTCGCCCACGCCCGGCGCGCCGGTGCTCGACATCATCGACGTCAGCGACCGCACCCGCTCGGGATGCTCGATCGCGAGAACCTGCGCGACCATCCCGCCCAGCGACGCCCCGACCACGTGCGCCCCGGTCCACCCGAGCACGTCGAGCAGCCCGGCCGCGTCCGCCGCCATGTCCGACAACGTGTAGGACACCGTCGACAGCTCACCGGCCAGGGCCGCGGCGAAGTCGGGGACGGGCGCGTCGGGGAAGTGGGTGGACCGACCGGCGTCGCGGTTGTCGAACCGGACCACCTGCACACCGCGGTCGACCAGTTCCCGGCAGAACCCGTCCGGCCAGTCGACCAGCTGCGCGCCCGCGCCCATGACCAGCAGGACGGGCGGCGCACCGGGGTCGCCCAGGCGCTCGTATGCGATCTCGACGCGGGACGGGCCGACGTCCCGTGCTCTCTGCTCTGGCATGACCACGACGATAGATCGAACGAACGGTGGGGAAATCGTTCTGCGGTCCGATGTTTTCCCTTGAACCCAGGTCGTATGGTGGGAATGGGAACACTGAGTGTTTCATCCTGTGGGGGTCTCGTGGTTCTGGAGGACGTGGATGGCTTTGGCCAGGCGTCCGGCGCGGCAGGGGCAGCTGCGTAGTTTGCGCGGGACGCGCCAGGTCTTGAGGTGGGCGTTGGCGCGTTCGCCCGGTCGCGAGGTCTGCCCTGGCACCCGCGCGCAACGCCGCTGGTTCCACAAGATCGGCAACGTGCTGTCCGCGTTGCCGAAGTCAGCGCATCCCGGGGTGAAGAAGGTCCTGGCCGAGATCTGGAACGCCGAGGACAAACGGCACGCCTTGGACACTGTGACGGCCTTCGACACCGCCTACGGCGCGAAGTTCCCCAAAGCCACCACGAAGTTCCCCAAAGCCACCGCGAAGATCACCGATGACAGCGAGGAGCTGCTGGCGTTCTACGACTACCTCACCGAGCACTGGATCCACCTGCGCACCACGAACCCGACCGAGTCCACCTTCGCCACCGTGCGGCACCGCACCAAGGTCACCAAAGACCCAGGATCCCGCGCCGCCGGCATCGCGATGGCGTTCACACTCATCGAGTCGGCCCAGATCCGCTGGCGAGCGGTCAACGTTCCACAACCGGTCGCCCTCGTCCGCGCCGGCGCCCGCTTCGAGAACGGCAAACTCGTCGAAGGACCCGAGGAGCACGCACCACCCACCGCAGCCTAAAGATCTTCATCCACAGGTCTTGACTATTACTCTCGGATCGAGTAGAGAGATCCGATCGAGCAGTCGGTGGTGGGACGAAGGTGAGTGCCGTACTACGCTCGCAGGCACACCCAGTTCGTTCCGCGCCGGCTCGCATGGCCCCCGTCACGCGCTTGTGCTGTCCTTTGGGTGCGCGTCGGCGTGTCGGGGAGGGAGTGCGGATGACGGATGTCCGGCGGTTGGCCCGGCGGCTGCAGGTGTTGGAGGCGATCACCGACAGCGCACTGCGCGAGCTGGACCTGGACAAGCTGTTCGACGTGCTGCCCCGGCAGGTACGGGAGCTGTTCGCGGTCGACACCGTCACCGTGCTGCTGGTGGACGCCGGCGGCGGGCACTTGGTGGCCAGGGCGACCTCCGGCCTTGAGGAGGAGGTCCTTCAGGGCGTGCGGGTACCTGTGGGCTCGGGTTTCGCCGGCGCGGTCGCCAACCGCCGGGAACCGGTGCAGATCGACCACGTCGACCCCTCGACCGTGGTCAACCCGCTGCTGTGGGAACGCGGTCTGCGGGTCATGCTCGGCGTGCCGATGGTGGCCGAGGGCAGGTTGATCGGGGTGCTGCACATCGGCAGCACGGCCGAGCGCCGGTTCACCGACGAGGACGTCGACCTGCTCCGGCTCGCAGCCGACCGGCTGGCCACGGCGGCGCACCTGCATCGCTCGCGCTCCGAACTGGCGGCCGCCGCCCTGCTGCAGGACAGCCTGCTGCCCGACCGGCTGCCGACCACACCCGCCTGGGAGTTCGCGGCCCGGTACGTGCCCGGCGCGGAGAACGGTGTGGGCGGCGACTGGTACGACGTGTTCGAACTGCCCGGCGAGCGCATCGGCGTGGTCATCGGCGACGTGGTCGGCAGCGGGCTGCCCGCCGCCGTCGTCATGGGACGACTGCGCAGCGCCCTGCGCGCCTACGCCCTGGAGTTCCCCGACCCGGCGGACGTGCTGGGCAAGCTCGACCGCAAGGCCAGCCACTTCGAGGCCCACACCATGGCCACGGTCGCCTACGCCGTGATCGACACCGTCACCGCCCGCGTGGACCTTGCGCTGGCCGGCCACCTGCCGCCGGTGCTGGCCGGCCCCGGTGAACCGGCCCGGCTCGTCGACTCCCCGGTCGGACCGCCTGTCGGGTATAACCTGGCCGTTACCGGCCGCCGGGGCACGGCCCTCGACCTGCCACCCGGCGCGCTGCTGGCGTTTTACACCGATGGGCTGGTCGAACGGCGTGGCGTGGACCTCGACAGCCGACTGGAGCAGTTGCGCCGACAAGTGACGGCGACAACCGCGGAGACCGTCTGCGCCGGAATCATGGCGGACCTGGTCGGCAACCAACCCGCCACCGATGACATCGCCCTGCTCGTGTCTCGTCACCGTCCCGAACCCACCTGACAGGTCCCGAGACGGGGGCCTCGTGACCGGCGCGCGCAGGTGGAGGTGAACCGCCCGGAAGCGGCCGCAGGCGCGCGACGGGGTGGGGCGCGGTCACGACGACACTCGTCCGGGACGGTGGGGTACGGATCGGGCCGCTGGTGTTGTGCTGGAACAGCACCGCGCAGGACGGTCCGCTGAACCCGACCATGCGGAACACGACCCGGCGTCGGCAGACGTCGGACGCCGAACTGGTGTCGACCATGTGACGCACCTGTCCTGCGACGTCCGGCCGGGGACTAACCGTGTGGAGAGATGACGCCGCGCTTGATCCGCGACCCGGCCGGTGACCGGGCGGGGTTGAGAAGCCGGCTCTTCGACGTGTTGAGAGGCCGGGAGGACGTGCGTTGATGAAGGCGACGTGGGGTCGGCGCCGGTCACGGTGCAGTGGGACACCGCGGGTGGGGTGCCGGTGCCGAGGGTGGTGGGCGAGATCGACCCCGAGAGCGTGGAGACGCTCGGATACGAGCTGCTGACCTGGTTGGAGGAGGCGACCTCGGACCTGGTGATGGACCTGACCGGGATGCGGTTCCTGGTCTCGGCGGGACTGGCGCTGCTGATCCAGGCCGCTGCCCACGCCCAGCGGTGTGGAGTGGCGTTCGTGGTGGTGGTGGCCGGTCGACGCGCCGTGCTGCGCCACCTGTACGAGACCAGGCTGGACAAGGTGTTGACCATCTGCCCCGACCTGGACCGCGCCATGTCCGCCGTGCGCGGGATTGCCGCCGCCTCATCCGGTACATCGCCACTCGATGTGACAGCGGTGGCGGAATAAGCCGTTCCGACCGGGGGCGCACTCGGTACACCGCCAGGACGCATCATGGGTCTGCTGCACGGCGGGCCCATCCTGGGGGCCGGGTCGGAGCGACCGGGGATGTTGAGGATTGAGCGAAGTCCGTGAGCGGACATCCGCCGGCCACGCAGATCCCGAAGTCGGCGGACAGCGACTGATCGGCCACCGTCGCGGTCGGTACTGGGAGCGATGGGATGCCGGTACAGCTGCTGATCCCGAAGCCGGGATGCGTCCGCGCGGCGACGCCACGACATCGATGAACAGCATGTGATCTGCATCATGATGTTCGTGTACTGGATGGTGCGTCCCGCTTCCGCGGTTCAACGGTGCGGCCGGACGCATCTGTCGGGGAAGGATCGCATCGGTGGGTGACGTGGTTGGTCAGGGCATGGGGATTCGGCCCCAGACGACCTTGTGGTCGGTTCCTTGGCGCACGCCCCAGTCGTTGCAGATCGTTTGGATGATCTTCATGCCGTTGCCGCGGTGAAGGCTGGTGCTGGAGGACCCGACGACCGGGGTGCGGTCGGGGGTTGCGTCGTGGGCTTCGCCGAGCCGGTCGTGCCTGGCCGCGGCGGTGGCCGTCAGGTTGGCCATCGTCCCACCGGGGTGAACACCCCGCAGCTGCCGGCCGGCAGCCCGAGCAGCTCCGCGAGCCACCGTGCGGTGACCTGCTCGACGGCGACCGGTCCGGCGCCGATGAACCACGCGCCGGGGGACACGTTGAACCCGGAGACGAGCAGGTCACCGAGGAAGTTGTTGGCGCCCGGGATGAACGCGAAGCAGCCGGGGTGGCCCAGGCTCAGCGACCGGGACAGCACCTCGGTGGCGAGGAAGTCGACGAGCCCGCCCGGGTCCTCCGGGGCGGGCTCGGCCAGGATGAGGTCGACCTCATCGGCTTCCACTCGCCGGTGCACAGGCCGGTTCCGCTGCCCGCGCGGGTGATCCACCACCAGGTCGACGACCCGATGGCCGAGCGCGCGCATCTGCTCGGCAGTCAGATCCCGCTCGTGCGGGGCAAAGGTGGTCACCGCGGTGGGGCTTCCACGACGGTCGTGGCCCGGTGGACCGCGTTGACCCAGGCCCGGGCGACGGGGTTGAGTGCGGGCCGTTCGCCGACCGGGGCCGCGCGGTGGAGCAGCCGGACGAGCTCCAGTTCCTCGCCGGGTGCCCGGTCGCCGGGCCAGGCGT
Source organism: Saccharothrix sabaoui (assembly GCF_051756985.1). Lineage (NCBI taxonomy): Bacteria > Bacillati > Actinomycetota > Actinomycetes > Pseudonocardiales > Pseudonocardiaceae > Saccharothrix > Saccharothrix sabaoui. Next base: position 87,834 of record NZ_JBPKJK010000007.1, on the reverse strand, counting down.
GCTGTCACAGCAGCGCCTCGCCGGGGCGCAGGTCGGTGAGCTGCTTGTGCCCGAGCGGCCGGAGCTCGCCGGTCTCCAGCCGGTAGCACCCGGATCCGGGGATCGCGTCGAGCATGCCGTGGTGGGTGACGGGCACGACGAGCTGGCTCAGCGGCAGGCAAGCGGTGCGGACGCGGCTCACCGGCACGGACGGGAGCAGCGACGCGAGGGCGTGGGCACCGACCATCGGCAGCAGGCCCGCGGTGATCTCCGGCGCTTGCACGAGCGACACCACGGTCTGGAACCGGGATTGATCTACGGCGAAGACCGTGCCGTCGACAGCCGCGACGAGGTCGAGCCCGAATGCGCCGCGAAAGCCCAGCTCGCGGAGTTGGTCGCCGACCTGTTCGCACACCTGCCGGCACCGCCTGCCGACCCTGTGGGCAGCCCGTCGTCGGCTACCAGCTGGTTGCCGCAGTGCGCGCCCCAGTACGGGTGAACTCGGGCAGGCCGACCAGCTGGTGCGACGCCGCGGAGCCGCGGTGCCATTGCCGGTGGCGCATCCGCTCACGGTCAGCGGCATGCCCGGCGTGAAGGCGGACACCCGCAGCGGCTCACCGCGCCAGTCGTCGAGCACCGCGCGCAGCTGCGCGACGTCGGTCGCCAGTCGGGTGCCCTTACCGGTGAGGTTGTTGGCGCGGCGCTGTACAAGACCGGGTGGCCACCGCCCACCGCCCAACAGGACTCGGCGTCACCGGGGTCGGCGAGGACCACCCCGGTTGCCGGCACGGTCACGCCCGCGCGCTCGAACAGCCGCAGGGAGTCGATCTCGTCAACGGCGATTTCCGCGGCGGCTCGCGGGGGCGTGAGCAGTCGCAGCCCGCGGCCGGCCGCCCAGGACTGCACACCCGTGCCGTCCTCGGGGGCGAAGGTGATCCCGACCCGTCCGGCGGGACCGAGCGCGCAGGGGCCGGCGGACCGGGTGGCCCGCCGGTCCCGGCGCTCGTACCCCCGTGACGCTGCTACCGGTGGGCGACAGGCAGGAGGTGTACCAATCGTTGACCTGGGTGACGACCGGCCTCGGCGCCGGCATGACACCCGGCGAGTAGCTCCAGGTCGAGGTCGTGGTGCACACGACGACGCCGGTGGCGGGCGTGTCGTCCGCGGTCGCGACGCCGGTCGGCGCGACTACCGAGGAGACGGCGAGCAGAGCGGAGCCGCACGCGACGGTCACGAGACGGCGACAACGGGAGCGGAACACGGCTGGTTCATGTTCGACGACCACTTCCGGGTTCGCGGTGCGGGTTCCGGCTGGATCGGAGGCGGGCCTGGCGGTCGCCCGGTGAACGGCCAGGCCGTGGTCGTACCCCGAAGAACGAGGGTGGGGAGCACGGGTGCGTTCCCCGTCGAGAACGCGTTCTTCGTCCGGCGGGCTCCCGTTGCGATCGCCCGGTACGGCTCGACTGATCGGCCGGCTTGCCCGGTACCAAGGTGCCGTCAGCCGGTGCGGTTCACGTCGCGGTCGCGGCGACGTCGAGCTTCTCCAGGTCGATGGGGCGCAGGGACGAGACCTCCACGCCGCCCAACTCGATGATGATGACGATCGGTCCGCCCGATCCGATGACGATGTAGTTCGGCATTGGTTCCTCCTCGTTCGCAAGTGGACTGCTGTCGATCGGGTGTGGCTGCCGCGGTGCCCGTCGCGCGGTGTCTACGGGTTCAGAGCACGGCGGTGAATGAGGTGGTGCCGCTGACGCTGGTCAGGCCTTGGGGGGTGAGGCAGGCGGTGAGGTCGGTGGCGGGCAGGATCTTGGTCTGCACGACGGTCGCGCCCTGGAAGAGTCCGTCGACCACGGTGCCGGTCAGGACCAGGACGGTGGTGCCGCCGGGTTTGAGGTTGATCTCGAAGCCGCCCTGGACGGTGCTGTGGTGACCGGTGTTCCAGTGGTAGGTGGAGGTGTTGGTGGTGGAGCCGGACAGGCAGCTGAACGTGCCGCTGACCAGGGCGGTGAAGGTGGAGCCGGTGATGTCGGGGTGGGTGGGGGAGACGCAGCCGCCCAGGGTGCCGGTGGCGGCGAAGTCGATCTGGCGCGGCAGCAGCGTCATGCCGGGGGAGTAGGTGCCCACCTGGGTCCCCAGCGGACAGTTGACGTCGACCACGGACGCCGACGCGGGGGAGGACAAGCCGACGGCGGCCGACAGGGTGACCACGGCGACGAGGATCAGGGAACGCAGACGCATGGGCTTCCGCCGTTCTCCGGAATCTTTCGGGGAGTCCGAGTTTCGCCGCCCCACCGTCTGTCCTCAATCGACCAAACGGCTTGCGGCGCAACACCGTGGGTATGCCGCCCACCGCAGAAGTGCGGAATCGGGCCGGACGGGATGGCGGCGTGCTTCATCGCGTGGGAAGCGGGGATCTTCGGTCGCGCGTACGGACGAGCGATCGACAGGATGTCGGTGGCGCGACAACGGTGCGGAACGACACAAGGACCCAATGGTCCGGTGGAATCGTTTTCCGGTGGTCACACGAGGCTTCCGGTGCAGACCGACACGTTCCGACCGGATGCTCATGCCATAGTGCCACGCTGTGGCATGCGGTCCACGACGGCCTCCGACGGCCGCGGTGGGCCCATGTCCGCATCCCGACGGACCTTGGTCGGGTTGACGAGCCGATCGCCGGTTGCGGCGGAGTGCATCGGCACCGGTGCGGCCGAGCAGCGGGTGGCGGTGGTCGCCACGTTCGTCGAGGCCGACACCCACTACCGCTGGGGCGGAGCCGTGACCGATACGTCACGACGATCCAGGACGCGCCTCCGCCGCACCGGGCTCTACTCGAAGGTGCCGACTCCGCCGAGGGTCCCGTACTTCAGACCGGTCAGCGCGCAGTCGACGTTCGGGAGGAACCAGGCGACCGGGATCATCTGGTCACCGGCCATCGCCCCGCTGGTGATGGTCGGCGACAGCTCGATCGGGCCCTGAGCCGGGTCGGTGTTGAACACGTAGACGAATTGGCTGGTTGCTGTGGGTGTCCACGTGATCGTGCCCGTGGCGACGACGCGGATCACCACCGAGCACGGGGTGTCGATGGTCGAGGTGGCGGTGGCGGTGTCCTCGACCACACCGGACTGCATCGTGTAGCCGGCGGCGGAGACGCAGTTGATCGAGCAGCCGCTGATGTCGCCGGGCCTGTCGGTCACCGGTCCGGTGATCGGCGGGTGAAATCGGTCTGGATCTGGATTTCACAGGTCAGGTCGCCCGGAGTGGCGATGGCCATTGGGACGGAGAGAAAGCCGAGCAACGCGATTCGGTTGGCCGTCTGTCGAGGTAGGTTCGAGTGGACAGGAGTGCGAGCCGTTGCCGTGGTGGATGCGTCGGGCGGGATCGTCGCAGGAGCCGGCACAGCGGTGCAGGACCGTGTCGGTACGTGCGGATGGGTTGCCCAGTAAGCAGATCGCCGTGCATCCGAGAGGCGAACCGATGACTGTCGCCAAGTGGCGCACCGAATCCTCGACGCCGCCTCGACGATCTGACCGACGAGTTGCGGCCGGGCGGATCCCCGCCGGCTGGCGGGCAGAAGGGAACGCCTGCTGTCGCCAAGGAGCGTTGCGTCGGGTCTCGCCATGCCGACAGCACCGGGGGCTCGACCGGTGGGACGTCGGGACGCCCCACCGGTCGGGGTCGGGTCAGCCCAGCAGGCAGAGCAGGGAGCAGGCGGTCGCCGAGGACCACGCCGAGTAGGACGGCGGGGTGTTGGCGGGCGAGTTGCGCGGCGTGTAGCTCGCCTTCGCCTGGTTGGTCAGTGGGAACAGGGTCAGCACGGCGTAGGTCGAGCAGTAGAAGCGCTTGGTCTCACCGGGTTGCAGGGTGAAGGTCCCGGCCGCCGCTTCGCACGCGGGCTCCTCGTAGTCCACGACCCGCGCGTCGGTGATGGCCACCGGGCCCTGGTTGGTGACCGTGATCCGCCAGTAGGCGGTCGCGTTGAGCAGGCCCAACGTGCCCACCGGGGCCTTCTTGGCCCATGGCCCCGCCCCGTTGGGGCCGCAGTGGGACGCGGTCTTCGAGGCGCAGATCTCCTTGTCCACCGTGATGACCGGCTGACAGGCAGGCCCCGGCGCGACGGGGACGGTGACGGTGTTGGAGGTGAACGCGCCGGTGGTGTCGACTCCGGTGGCGGTGTTCGACACGTCGGCCACGGCGCAGTCGGCGCTGATCGTGGTGCGGAAGCACACCTGGGGCGGGTCGCCGGTGAAGTCGACGACCAGCCTCGGTTGGTTGCCGCCGCCGAAGTCAGCGCCGTTGTTCAGCACCAACGTGGTGGTGACGGAGATCGTCGGGTGCGCGGTCGGCGAGACGCCGCTGAGGTCGACCGTGCCGTCGGGCGCGAAGCCGGGGGTGGCCACGGTGTCGCCGTTCTGGTCGACCACGGTCACGCGGGACGCGCCGAAGTCGACGTTGCCGGGAGTGACGCCGACGAGCCGCGCGGAGCCGTACCCCTGCACGTGGCCGGACGCGCCGTCGCAGTAGAAGTCGCCCGGGGTGAGCGAGACCTGGCCGCCGGAGCGCACGCACGGCGACGCGCCGGTGAGCGGGTCCATCGAGAACAGCACGCCCGCGTCGCCGAGACCGATCATGCAGCCCGTCGGGGTGTCGTAGGTGTAGCCGTAGTCACGGGTGACACCACCGTTCACGGTCGGGTGGGTGATCGGGTTGGGCACGCCCGCGCACGCCGACGCGGTGGTCCAGTCGTGGCAGATCGCCGCGCCGCCGTACGGGCCGCCCCAGATCGCGAGGTAGCTGCGGACGTGGCCGTTCGGATCGGTGATCACCTCGGGGTTGAACGCGATCACGCCGGCGGGCAGCCCCGCCGCCGAGGACGGGGCGGGCAGCGGCGAGCCGTCCAGGGCGTAGCAGGTCGTCACGCCGGGCGAGGACCCGGTCATGGTGGAGCAGGCGCCGACCTGCGCACCGGTTGTGCTGTAAGCGGTGTAGGCGTTGTAGGTGTAGTCGCCGGCCGCGCCGACGGGCCGGGGCGAGGCCCACCCGGCGCAGGCGGTGGAGGTGGCCGGGTCGAAGCAGCCCATGGCCGCTTGGCTGCCGGTGCCCGGCCGTGACGAAGAGGCGAACACCTTGCCCGCCACGACGGTCATCGCGCCGTAGAACCACGGGTTGCCGGGCTGGTCGCCGCTGGGCGGGACGATCGGCGCGTACGGCTGGCCGGGGCAGGCGGTGCGGGTGGCGACGTTCCAGCACAGGACCGCGCCCGTGCCGGCCAGGCCGTAGAGGTTGCCGCCGACTTCGACGAAGCCGGCCGTGTTGTTCGCGCCCGAGATGCCACCGGGGGTGGCCAGGGGCCAGTAGCCGCAGTTCGCCGCGGCGGCCAGGTCGAGGCAGCCGACCCCGACCGACGAGGTGGTCGCGGCGGTGTAGAGGACCTGGGACGGCGCGGCCGGGTCGCGGAAGTACTGGTGCGCCATCGGACTGCTGATGTCACCGGTCGCGCCGCTGCCCAACGGCCCGACGGCGGTGTTGAGCGGCTTGGGCCACGGCCCGCCCGCGCAGGGCTGCCCGGAGGCCAGGTCGATGCACACCACCTTCGGCGTGGTCGGGGCGGCGTGGTGGTAGATGTTCCAGGACTGCAGCGCGCCGGTGGGTGTGCGGTGCAGCAGCGGGGTGAAACCGTCGCCGCCGGTGGCCGTGGTGCTCGCCTGCACGGGCGGGGTCAGCAGGCCCGACAACGACGTCCCGTCCGGCTCGGCGGCCGGGTTCTGCGCTCGGACCGCGACGACACCGGAGGCGGGCTCGGCGGCTTGGAAGGTGGTGCCGTCGGTGGACCACGACGGCGTCCACCCGGGCGGCACGTCCAGCGAGCCGGTCACGTACGCCTGGCCGGCGCCCACGGTGTCGGTGATGGTGGCCGATCCGACACCTGTGCCGTTGTTGTCGTAGCCGACGACCCAGGTCGCGGCGGCGCCGTGATCGGCCGGGGAGGACACACCGACGACGGACTTCGCCAACGTCGACGTCGCGGCGGGCGCGGGATCGGCCGCCGCCCCCGGAACCGCCAGGACGGCGGCGACGAGCGCTCCTGTCGCCGACCAGATGACCACACGTCTTCGCATGACGATCCCTCATTTCGCTCTACCGGACAGCGGTCGTCGCTGTTCGGACTCAGGCACGTTAAGGATCTGTGTCGATGGAGAAACGCGGAGTCACCCGCCTGCCGCGCACGAGCGATCCAACAGCGCAGCACCCGACGGCACTCTCCTACCGACGCGAAGTATTCCAAGTGAAGGCCGCATGCGGTTTCATCCGGATGTCCCCGAGTTCGGCGTACTGCGCTTTACCGGAACGCGATAGTGCGAACTGCCTCCTACCGCGTCCGACGGCAATGGTGGGCGGTGGCAACCTCCTGTCACGTGCGAACGGCTCGTCCGCTCCACGCGGACCGCCGGCGGCGGCGTCTCGGGACGGCGGCAGGACTTGCGGCCGATTGCCGGTGACCAGTCTCGCCAGGCGTCCACCGACCGGCGGTGAAGCCTTGTCGAACAGAGCCCGTCGATCACGATGGGACAGCCACGTCAAGGTCATGGTTTCCGTCCGGTTCATCCGTTGGCCGGTTCTGCTTGGCCACTCGCCGGCGGCCGAGAACGTCACGTTGCCGGTGTTGCGGTACGAGGTCGCCGTGTCGCCCCGGACGAGTCGGTGCCCAGGGCTGGACCGGGCCGACCCCGCAGTACCCGGTGCGCCGGGCACCTTCCCGGACCGCCGCGAGAGCACCGGTTGGTGAGGCCGGCACTGTTCCGCGGTGGCGCCGGTCGCCTGATGACCGGGAAGCGGAGCTACTCGAACCAGAGCGGGCCCACTCGTCGCAGATACCGTGATGGTGGAGTGGTTCGGCGGTAGTCGAATCGGCCACCGATCCGGCGACTGCGGAGTCGGCAGGTGGGTGTGGTGACCACGTGTCACCACACCCGATGGCAGGGGGAGTCGTCAGCCCCGAGCAGGTGGTTCGAGAACACGGCCGAGGGACCGAACCACGTCTTCCGAGAACTCGTGCACATACTCGGAAGCGGCAATGGCAACGAAGCGGTTTCCGCAGTCCGAATCCGCCGGAGACCGTAGATCGAGGAGGGCAGGCAGCACATGTTCCACCGCACCTGGGCAGCGGTTCTCACAGCAACCGCTGTTCTGCTCGGCTCGTCACCCGCGGCTGCGGACCAGGACGAGTACCTGGTCTTCGTGGGCGGCGTCGACACCCGGACAGCTGTCTGGGAAGCCGGTCCCGTTCCCGGGATGCCGGTCTTCCTGAGGGAGTTCGAGAACGACCACGACGCGCACCAGTACTGGTACTGGAACCCCGAGGCGGGAACGTTCCGGAACCAGGCGAGCGGCCAGTGCCTGACCGCCGACGGCACAGCGGTGCGGCAAACGCCGTGTCGCGCCGGCGCGGAGGACCAGGTGTGGGACTGGCGTCCGGTCGACGACCCGGACATGTTCCCGGCCCTTCTGTCCAGCGTGGCGGACAGCGGCTCGTGCGTGACGCATGCGGGGCTGGACGATCCGTTGGTGCTGGAGCCCTGCGATGTCGGCCGGGCGGACCAGCAGTGGAACGTCTACGTGGAAGCGATGCGCTCCCTCGATTAGCCTCTGCGGCTTCGCTTCCCCGTGTGAGCGCGCCGCCGGGGATGGTGGCCGTGCCCTGTCGCCGACGGGGTACGGCCACCTGTTTTTCGGGCCAGGTCGGCGTAGACGATGACGTTGTCCCGGTAATCGCCGGTGGCGGGGTCGAAGGCGCCACCGCAGCTGATCAGGCGCATTCGTGGTGTGGTTGTTTCGCAGTAGACGGCGTCAGTGGGGAAGTGGTCATTGGGGCCGCGGTCGACTCGGCTGATGGCGAAGGTAGCGGTGGTGTCGTCATGGTGGATGACTTCGAAGCGGTCGCCGGGGTTGAGCTTGGCGAGGTCGTGGAAGATGCCGGGTCGGCCGTGGCCGAGCAGGACGGTGGGGCCGGTGTCGCCGGGTGCGGGGCCGTGTTTGTACCAACCGGCTTGGAGTGGCTGGTCCAGGGACGGGACCTCGGCGGTGTCGGCGTTGCTTGGTGGCCGGTCGGGCCGTGCCGGTGCGCGGTGCTCAGAGCGACTGAGGGTGCGCAGCATGGCGTTGGACTCGCTCAAGCTCCAGCTCCGTTCGAAGGTGCCCTCGGACGCGGCCAGGTACCGCCGGGCCGCGCCTATGGGGCGGACTACCGCCTGGAGCCCAGGCCGTGCAGGAAGGCGAGCAGGTGGGTGGCGGTGCAGAAGATCTCCTCGCTGACGAGGAACGGCATGCCCCCGTCGTCGCGGACTGCCTTGACCAACGCGGAGATACCTTCGTGGATCACCGGGTGACCGGGCACGATCCGGTGCAGGGACAGCAGCGCGAACAGGTGGGCGAACACGCCGCCCTCGACGATGTCCCCGTTCTGGCCGAGGCCGGTCGGACGCAGCAGGCGGGTGGTGGGTTCCGGGGCGACCGGAGTGACCCCGTTGTGGTGGTCGAACGCGTGCGACGAGGCGTCGACCCGGAACGGTTCGGGACCCACGACGACGGGGGATCGCCTTCAGTGCCGGCTTCTTGCGGTCGGAGGAGTGCCGGGCGGCGCCGGCGAAGGTGTGCTCGATGAGCCGGTGCCGATCGGGCACCGGGGTGCCGTGCAGGGGCGAGCCGATCACCGCGGCGTCGAAGGCATCGGCGTTCGCGGCACTGCGCGACAGGCATCCACGCAACCGGCCCCGCACCTGGGGCAAGAGACCCTCGCGCGCAGCAGGGGCAGCACCAACGCCGACTCGGTGACCCGGCTGCGCGGATCACCGACCACCGCCCCGCGTCCGGTCACCGAAGCCAGCAGCCGCTCGGTCAACCGCCGCGACGCGGCGGACATCGCCGGCACCGGCCGAAGAGACGGGAACGCCGGCACCGGCAGATCGACCCCGTCGCGCAGCAGCGCCGGCAGGCTCGTCCGATCGCACACCGGCCAGGACCGCTCACGCGACGGTGCCCTCGACGCGGGCGAGGGCTCGAACACCACCGGCCGGCCCGACCCGACGACACGTCGCCCAACGAGTCGCCGACCGCCACGGACCCGGGCCAATTCACGCCCACTTCCGCGCACCCGGCCAACTCCGCGCCGCCATCGCGTCCTTCGTCGCGAGCACCCACGAGGCCACCCGACCGGTGTACGGCCCGTCTGCCGTCTCGAACCGCGTGCCCCGGAACAGCTCCACACCCAGTTCGACGGCCAAGCAGGCCGCCAACTCCTCCGGTCCGCCCGAGATCAACGCGGGCAGGTAGCCGGCGTCTTTCAACGCCACGACCAGCGGAGCGGCGAAAGGGAACACCCGCCGACGCTGCCGCGACCACATCCGAGCCGCCACCGCCGACACCGCCCGGCACGCCACACCGGTCAGCATCGCGGCGAACAATCCGTGCAACCGCCCCGCGACCACCGAATCCTCCGGCTCTCCGGTCGCCGAAGCCCACCGCAACAACGTCAGCCGATCCCGAGCCGCCAACCCGGCATCGGCTGACATCGCCGGCAAGGGAGCCTCGACCAACGTCCCGTCGACATCCAGCACCGCTACTCGTATCCCAGGAGCACTCCCGACACCTCGACGTCGTCGAGGGGGAACACGATCATCTTCACCCGAAAGAGGTCCCGATCTCGCAAGGACGCCGGTCGCCTGACCGCCCAACAGTACTGCGCCCCAAGGCAAAGGGGGCGGATGCATCGACAGGACCGCACTGCACGCGTCCGCCGGGCTGGCGACAAGCCGGATATCACCGGAGAGTGAGAATTCGCCTCATCTGTCCACCCTGAGTAGGTCCCGGCAGGACACAGTGGTGTGAAAAGCGTCCATCCTGCTGATCCGGCCCTCGTCCGGACCAGGGTGACGACACTTCACGTGGTCGATCACGCCATGGGCACACGGGACTCCACCATTTACAACATGGAGTAGCACTTTGACTACTGTGGGTTCACTCCTATGGGGAATGGTCGGAATCGCAGATGCCCGCCAGGCTCGGAACCACACGGCGTGCGGGCCCACCGGGCGGAAAACGCCGACATCGGATCAGCAGCGCACCGGTCACCGAAACCAAGCCCGCGTAACCACGCCTGTCCATGTGAGCCCGTCCCAACGGAAAGGCAACGTCGTGACCACGCCCGACGAACCCGGCGACTACGCACCCACCAACGGCATCCGACTGTGGTACCGCGACGAGGGCGACCCCTCCGGCGATCCGCTGCTGCTGATCATGGGCCTGAACTCCCAGCTGATCCTGTGGCCCGATGAGATCATCGCCGCGCTCGGCGAACGCGGCTACCGGGTGATCCGCTTCGACAACCGCGACAGCGGCCTGTCGGACAAGATCGCCGCCACCATTGATCCCGACCTGGGCAAACCGGTGTACCACCTGGTAGACATGGCCGCCGACACCGTCGGGCTGCTCGACCACCTCGGTATCGACCGGGCGCACGTGGTCGGTGCCTCCATGGGCGGGATGATCGCCCAACTCGTCGCCATCCACCACGCCGAGCGGGTCGCCAGCCTGTGCTCGATCATGAGCACCACCGGCGACCCGCGGGTCGGCCAGCCCACCTTCGAAGCCGCCCTGGCCCTGCTGGCGCCCACGCCCCCCGAACGCGACAAGGCCATCGCCCACATCGCGAACATCTACCGGATCATCGGCTCCAAGACCCACGCCGACACCGAACGCGACCGCCGCCGACAAATGGCCGAGGCCTCCTACGACCGGGGCCTGCACCCCGCAGGCGCCAAACGGCAGTTCGCCGCGATCGCGGCCGCCGTCAACCGGACCCGGGGCCTGCAGCAGCTCACCATCCCGACCGCCGTCATCCACGGCGTCGAGGACAGCCTGATCAACGTCAGCGGCGGCCGGGCCACCCACGACGCCATCCGTGACTCCACCTACCTCGAACTCCGCGACATGGGCCACGACCTGCCCCAACCCCTCTGGCCGCAGCTGATCGACACCATCGACGCCAACGCCCGCAAGACCGTCGACACCCCTGCGGCCACCGGCGCCTGACGGCCGGGTGCCGGCGCCCCGGCAGTTCCGGTCCCGGCCGCCGGGTCGGACCGACACGGCGGCGGAAGTGAAGCGCTCCGGGATCGGCGAAGACCCCGGTGCGCCCTGGGTTCACGGGGTCGCGTTTCCGGATCTCGTGCCTGTACCGCGCCGGCCACCACCCCCTGTTCAACGCCGCCACACGGCAGTGTGGCCCCGATTCCGACACAGCGAAGGCCGCCCTGGTCGGTGCAGCGCCGCGAGCGTGCTCCGGCCGACAGCCCGACGACGGCTGGACGATGACGTTGGACAAGGCCCAGCTCGACATTCGTCGTTCCCAGCTCCGAGGAGTGTGGATGGTCATGCAGGTCGGCGAGTTGCGCGAACTGCTCGAGGACGGGCAAGGACGGGAGGTGGTCTTGTCCGACTCGGTGCTCGGGGTCGGTGATCCCTTCCGCCTGCTGACCCACGACGGCGTGCTGCGGGTCGACGCCACGGCGAGCGATCCGGTGGCGCTGCGGGTCACCGGAACCACCCGCACCGCGCTCGCCGGAGAGCCGGTGCCGGTGCGCCTGGTGTTCGAGCACCACGGCGAAGCGGTGGTCCGGGTGGTCCTCGAGACCGAGCTGCCGGAGCCGGGGGTGCGTGCAGGAGATCTCGCCCGGCGACTGGGTGTCGACATGCCGGACCTGCCCGACAACGGGGTGACGCGGCTGCGGCTGGTGGCGGAGCCGGCCTTGTTGACGCTGAGCGGACTGGGGGAGCACGACCGGATGGCGTTGCTCCGCCGGGACGACGAGCGGCTGCTCTTCGTCGAGAACACCGGTTGGCGGGTGCTGTGCACGTCGAACGAACTGACCGAGCAACGGCTGGCCGAGCTGGACCTGCGTCTGCCCGCGGGGCTGGCCGCCGGGGACTGGCTCCTGCTCCCGGACGGCACGGCGGTGCCCATCCGGGGCGAAAGGGTGCGGCCCCCGCTCGACCCCCGGCGCGTGGACGGCCTCGGTCGCGCCCTGCCCGCCGCGCCCACGACGACCGGGTCGACACGGGTCGGCACCGCGAGGGCCGTGCCGACCCGTGACGGCTTCGCCGTCCTCGGCCTGCCCGGCTCGGGCCGCAAGGCGGGTTGGGGCGGCATCGGCGATGCGGCGCAGGGCAAGGGCGTCAGCATCGACCACGACGCCCCACCGCTGAAAATCGCGGGCGCGTTGAACGTCGTGCCCGCCAAGGCCCCCTACCGGGTGATCGTGGGCGGGGTGCTGCTCTGGTCGTTCAAGGCGCTTTACGGCAGCGCGATGGGTGCCGTCGTGGTGCCCGAGTCCGGTACCGCCCCGTCGTTCTTCGGGTTCGGCGCGGTCGGCGCGGACCCCGGCATCGGCATCCCGGGGCTGCGGATCAGCGGGATCGCCGCGGGTATGGGCTACAACAGCCGCATGCGGGTGCCGGGTTCGGTGGACGACCTGGACGGCTTCCCGTTCCTGCAGGCCCTCAAGGACCCGGCCGCCATCGGCGGCGACCCGGGTGACCCGGTCTCCGTGCTGGGATCCCTGGTCAAGGGATCATCTCCCTGGGTCGCCCCGAAGCGGAACGAGCTGTGGCTCGCCGCCGGACTGGCGTTCAGCGTGGCCGAAATCGTGCACGCCCGCGCCTTGGCCGTGGTGCAGACCGGCGACGAGCTCACCATCGCCCTCATGGGCTTGGGCGGCACGGAGTTCCCCAAGGGCGGTGGGAAGAAGTACGCGAAGGTGGAAATAGGGCTGTTGGCGGTCATCAAACCACGCCAGGGGGAGCTGATGATCAGCGCCCAGCTCACCCCCGACTCGTTCCTCCTGGACGAGAACTGCAAGCTGCGGGGCGGGGCGGCGCTGAAGGTCTGGTACGGCGACAACTCGCGCGCCGGCGACCTCGTCTTCACCCTGGGCGGCTACCACCCCAACTACCAGGTGCCGTCGGCGTACCCGCTGGTGCCGCGGGTGGGGTTCGACTGGGCGCTGGGTGGCAACGTCACCGTCTCCGGCGACGCGTACTTCGCCATCACCCCGGAGGCGGTGATGGTCGGCGGTGGCCTCGACGTGCGCTTCCACGCGGGCCCGGTCCGCGCCTGGTGCCTGGCCGAGGTCGATGCGCTCGTCCGGTGGAAGCCGTTCTCCTTCGACGTCGGCGTCAAGGTCTCCATCGGCGTCTCGGCCTCGGTCAAAATCCTGTTCGTCCGGATCACCATCACGGTGGAGGTCGGGGTGAGCCTGCGCGTGTGGGGCCCGCCCACCGGCGGGCAGGCCAGGATCCACCTGTGGTTCATCTCCTTCACCATCGACTTCGGCCACTCCCGCAGCGCTGTGCCGAACACGCTGGACTGGAACGGGTTCCGCGAGATGCTGCCGCCGGCCGGGAGCAACGTGCGGGTGATCCCCGGCGCCGGGCTGATCGAGGTGCCGGTTCCGGGGGGCAGCCGTTCCGGCGACGCGTGGCTGGTCTCCTCGGCGGGGTTCTGCTGCACCACCGACTCCACCGTTCCCGTCACCGAGCTGTACCTGGACGGGCGCACCGGTGCGCCCGCCGAGCGCGGCGGCACTCTGAACATCCGCCCCATGCAGGAGACCGGTCGCACCAGCGTGCAGGTCGTCTCGCTCACCCGCGACGGAACCGAGCACAAGCTCACCGCGTGGTCGCGGATCCCGGTCACCGCCACCGTGCCCCAGGCGTTGTGGGGCACCGGCACCGGCACCACGCTGCCCACCGGCGACGGACACCTGATCAAGGATCAGCTCGTCGGGATCCGCCTGGCGTCGCCGCCGCTGCGCAACGGCACCTCCACCGGTTACATCGGCGAGGACGCCCTGGCCTTCGACCCGATCCGCCCCAACGGCCCCCGCCCGCTCGATCCCGACGCGCCGCCCACCGGTGCGGTGCCCCGACGTCCCGCCGGGGGAGGGGTGATCCGCCGCATCGTCGACACGGTAGCCGCCGACCGGCAGGTCGAGGCACGTGAGCGGCTCGCCGGCCGGCTCGCCGACGCGGGCCTGGACCTGGGGTTGCTCGACAACGACCTGAGTGCCTACAGCCGCGCCGCCGGGACCGCCTTCACCGCCGAGCCGATGCTCGCACCCGCCACCAGCCGATAAGAGGACGCACACCATGGCCACTGTCGGCCACCGCACCCGGTTCTTCGACCACCGCCTGCCGTCGCTGTCCGCGGGCCGGTACGTCCTCACCGTCGAGCAGACCATCACCGGACTCGACACCGGCAATTCCCTGCCCACCCGCCGACAACCGTTCGACGTGCGGCAGTCGCGCTTCACGGTGGATGCCGACGACATCCACGCCTGCTACCCGGTCCCCGGCGCGGTCGGCGCCTTCCACGAGGTGCTGCCGCACATCACCCTGGACACCCCCGCGCTGCCGTGGTTGCGGCAGCTGAAGGAGATCGCCGCGGAAGTGCCGTGGCTGGCGCTGCTGGTCTTCCGCGAAGGCGAACTCCCCGAGGACCCCGAGGCTGTGGGCCAGGTCGTCGTGTCCACGGTCGACGAGCTCCTGGCGGGTGGAGCCGGTCCGGGGCAGCCACCGGCGATCGGGGCCGAGAGCCTCTTCGACGACGAGCGCGAACTGGCGTGCCACAGCATCCACGTGTCCGCGCAGCTGTTCACCACCCTGTTCCCCAAGCCGTCCGAGATGGCGCTGCTCGCCCACGTCCGCGAGGGCGGACCGCCCGACGCGACGCGCAACTCCGACCCGGAGCCCGAGGAAGAGGACCTCAACGCCGTCGTTGTCGCCAACCGCTTTCCCGCCCAGTCGGGCGGGCAGCACGCGGTCCACCTGATCTCGCTCGACGGTGTCGAACCGTACCTGCGCGGCACCAGCACGCTCCCGAGCGGCGGGCTGCGAATGGTCTCACTGCACTCCTGGTCCTTCGAGGCACTCGCCGGCAACACCTCCGGGTTCGGCGGCTTGGTGCAGCACCTCGCCGCCGACCCGGCCCCGCAGCTGCGACTGCCCATCGACACCTCCGCCATGGACCCCGACACCCGGCAACGGCTCGACAGCGGCGCCACCGCGCTGCCGCACCGCCTCGAGTCGGGGGAGCGCACCGTCGGCTTCTACCGCGGCCCGTTCACCGCCACCCCCGCCCAGCCGCTGCCCCCACCCGCCGCGGCGCGCCTGGAATCCCCCGGCGAAGCGCTGATCTACCTGGAGCAGCACGGCGTCTTCGACACCGGCTACGCCGACGCGTTCAGCATCGGTCGCGTGCTCGCCCTCGCCGACGCCCCGTTCCGCACCGGACTCCTCGCGTTCCGCAAGGCCGCCCGCCGTGCCGCCCGCCGCCTGCTCGCACACCCCCGACTCGTCGACCGAGGATCCCGCGAGGCCGCCGCCCTGCTCGGGACCAACCTCGCCCGGAAGGACTTCGACCGGCTGCTGACCACCGAGGGCCGGCTGATGGACGCGCTCACCCGCACCGGCGCCCAACTCAACCAGGCCGAACGCCGCCCCGTTCCACGCCGGCCACCGCCCGCCCCGCCGAGCGCCGACGACCTGCGCACCACCTTGGCCGACGCGGACACCCGCGACGTCCTCAGCCGTGCCACCGCCACCCAACTCGACCCGGTCCGGGCCTGGCTCGACCGCCTGGTGCTGCTGGAGATGGTCCCGTTCGAGCACCTGGTGCCCGACGAACGCATGCTGCCCGAGGAGAGCATCCGCTTCTTCCACGTCGACGCGGGCTGGATCAGCGCCGCCGTCCACGGAGCGCTCAGCGTCGGCGTCGGACACGCGCTCGACGCCGACCTCAACAACCTCGCCGCCCGGGTGCGGGACGCGCCCGCGTGCGGGGTGCTGCTGCGTTCCCGACTCGTCCCGAACTGGCCCAAGACGGTCATCGCCGGATTCCGCGGCGACACCGAGCTCGAACCGGTGCGCCGGGCCGTCTACGGCACCGATGTGCTGCTGCTGCTCTACCCGCGGGTCATCGACACCTTCGCACTCGCCGAACCGCCGCAAGGACTGCACTTCGGAATCGGCCTGGGCGGCACCATCGAGCTGCGCAAACTCACCCCTCCCGACATCGGCACCCCCATGGACGACTTCCCCGACCCGCCCGGTTTCGGCCGCTTCCTGCGCCCCGCGGGCGATGTGCTCGACATCGCCGACAAGCTCGCGCCCGCGCTCGCCGCCGCACACGGCCGCGACGGGCTGTCCCCGGCGCAGTTCGCCCTCCAGATGATCAAAGCCCCGCAGTCGCAGACGTTCGACCGCCGCTGACCAGAACGGACCCCGCCATGCCCAACCCGACTCTGGTGGTCCCGGTCGAGGTGTCCGCGTTCGCCGTCAACGCGCAGACCCGCGACGCCGCCGACCCGTACGTATTCCAGCGCTGGCAGGCCAACTTCCGCGCCCTGACCGAGGAGAACAGGCCCTCCGAGCCGATGCCCTTCGACGGCACCGAGCAATGGCGGGACAAGCCCGAACGACTCGGCGTCTACCTTCAGTGGCAGCTCCCGGAGGCACTGTGCCGAGGCCACCAGGACGACGACAGCGGCGAGGTCGGCGACTTCCCGCTCGTCCCCAACCGCTGGCTGGTCACCCGCCGCGGCGCCGCCGGCATGCGGTCGTGGATCGTCGAGAGCGACCACCTCGACCCGGACAGCGGCACCGTGTCCTACCTGGACCCCGCCGCGCCCACCCCGACCGCCACCAAGATCGGGCGACGGCACGAACTCACCGCGCAGTCACCGTGGCGCGAACCCGACGGCGTCCGCGAGCCGTTCCTCACCGCCCTCGGACCGGGCCTGCTCACCTTCTCCGTCTTCCAGCCCTACAACACCAACGTGTTCTCGCTGCACGACACGCTGGAGGACGTCGAGGGCGACGCCCGGCTCAGCTACCACGTCGTCGGCTGGTACGCCGACGAGAGCAGCGACATCCTCAACAGCGGTGAGGACGTCACCGACATCCTGGACCGACTGGAGTGGAGCCTCGCCTCCACCCTGGGCAGCCCTCGCCGCTCGCTGCACGTCGGCAGCGCCCTGGGCGTCGACTGGCAGCCCGACGGCGACATCCCCGAATCCGACTGCCCCGACCCCGACGACATCGCCGTCTCCATCGGCAACAGCGCCGCCGAGGCCGCCGCCGTCCTGCAGGACACAGCCGGCGGTGCGAACGGGCTCAGCGAGGACGAGGCCCGCCTCTACCGCGGGTTCCTCCTCGGCGTCCTGGCCGAACTGGACCGGCCGGACGGGGACCTGTTCCCCGATCGCGCCGCGCACCACAACGGTTTCGGACCGGTACCCGGTGGATACGCCTGGCGCGTCGTGGACCGCGGCGCCCCCACCGGCCTGTCCGCCGGCGAGCGCGCCCGGCAACGCGACGTCGAGCAGGACCTCGTCACCGGTCTCAACGCCACGCAGGCCCGGCTCGACGCCCGCGAACGCGCCCTGGCCGACGCCCAGCAACACCTCTACCACCTGTGGGCCCTCGACCGGGAAACCCGCAAACCCCCCGAGTTCACCCGCCGCGTCGGCACCGAACTAGACCCGACGAACCCCGACGGCGCGGCGGGCGTCGTGGCCGCGCTCGCCGCCGAACTCCGCACCCTGCGGGAGGAGATCCCCTGGGCACGCGACGCCGACACCCTCGCCCGACGCGCCCACGCCTACGCCGTCGACCACGGCCTACCCGCCGGCCGCGTGCTCCAGCGCGTTCCCCTCGACCCGTACGAGCAGCACGCCGACCCCGTCCTGATGTTGCAGGGCGCCAACCTCAACGCCCCCATGACCCGCGGCAGCGCACTTCCCTGCCGCACCGGGGAACGCCTGGTCACCGCGGTCGGCTCGATCACCGCCGCGAGCGTGGCCGCAGACGTCGCCCAGGTGAACACCACCGGGCTCTCGCCGGTCGTGCCGGCCCTGCTCACCGAGTTCTGCATCCTCGACCGGGCACGCGAGAACGATGTGGACCTGGGCGGCGCCACCGGCACCCTCCCGGCCCTGGGCAGCGACCCCTGGCGGCAGCCCTGGCAACCCCTCTACCTCATGTGGAAGGCCGAGTACACCGCCCTGCCCTTCCAGGACGCCGACGGCACCCAGCGCTGGGAGTTCGACCGCTACCGGTACGGCTGGCAGGGCGGGGAGTTCGGTGACGCCATCACCGTCTCCGGACGCCAGACCCTCGCCCCGACCAGCGGCCACGACCAGGACGGCAAGTTCGCCGCCTACGCCCACGGCCGCGGCGACCTGCCGCCCGGCCTCATCGACGCGCTGCGTGCCCAGGTCCGCAACCTCGACCAGCTCTCCCAGCGCCTGGACGGGCTGAGCGCCGCCGTCGGCCAACGCGACCCGCGCGCCACCCTGCGCGCCATCGGCCCCGTCGCCGACCTCATCGGCAACGGCGACCAACTCGCCCCTGACCCCGGACCGCAACCGATCTCCGACTGGGACGAGTGGGAGCCCTCCGACTTCCAGGAACTGCGTTGCGGCCAGCTGCTGTTCACCGACCTGTCGGTCGTCGACCGGTTCGGCCGCGCCGTCAACCGCATCGACAACCGCCTGCACTTCGACCTCCACATCCCGCGCACCATGATCCCCCGGCACCCGGTCGGTGAGATCGCCGTCGACCGCTACGTCGAGCTGAGCCCTCGCCTGCTCCAACCGGCCCGGTTGCGCTTCGACTTCCTCTCCGCGCGGACCGACCAGGACGTCGCCCTCACCCCCGGCGCCAACCCGGTCTGCGCCTGGCTGGTCCACAACCGCCTCGACCGGTCGGTCGCCTGCTACGACCCGGCCGGGCACGCCCTCGGCGACCTGCGCACCGTCCTGGGCACCGACGGCGCCCGGACGGTCGGCTGGACCGCACTCCCGGACTCGCAGGCGCCCGAATTCGACCAGCTCGCCGAAGTGGCCCCGCACGCCCACCGCTTCCTCGACCCCATCCGGCGTGGCGGACCACAGGTGCTCGACACCTTCCGCGCCACCCTCGACGACGCACTCACCACCGTCGACCCGGAAGGCCCGGACGACCAGAGCCTCGCCTTCCTCCTCGGCCGCCCCCTCGCCCTGGTCCGCGCCCGCCTGGACCTCGACCTGTGCGGCCCGGTCCGCACGGACGTGACCTGGCTCAACGTCATCGACCGACCGCAGCCCCGCATGCCGCACTACGAGTGGATCGTGCGGCTGGGAGAGGCCGCGCAGACCGACGACGGCTTGATCGGCTACGCGCACAACGACGACTACGACCACTTCGAGACCATCGTGCCACCGAAAGGCGACTCCCGCGGTTACCTGCGCTACATCGACAAGGGTGAACGGTTCAGGCTCGCCTTCGCCGGCGAGAGCAGCGCGCGGGTCACCCTCCTCCTCGATCCCCGGGCGGCCGTCCACGCCACCACCGACATCCTCCCCGTCGCCGCGCTCCACGTTCCCGCGGAGTTCACCGACGCGGCCCTGACCGGCATGACCGTCAACTTCCGGGCCGGCCCGATCCTCGCCGGCAGCGCACAGGACGGTGCGACCGTCCTGCCGCACCCGGCCACCGCCACCGGCAGCTGGACCTGGGTCCAACGCACCGGCGCCAACTGGGCGGAGACCCCCATCACCGTGCCGGACCCCACCGAGCTGCCCGACTCCCACCACCCCGAAATCCGCTCGGGTTTCCTCGTCCTCAACGACGCCGCGCAATCGGCCCGTACCCGTGGAGCGCAGTCATGAGCACCGTGATCCAGAGCATCACCCACACCCCCGAGACGCGGACCACCGCGACCGCACTGGAGTTCGGTTACGACTCCGACCCGAGTCCGGTCCGGGTCTCCCCGTCCACCGGCAACCCGGAGTTGGCCAACCTCTTCATCGTCGGCAGCCGCCGCAGCCGCGAAGCCATCGAGTGCCGCAAGATCACCCTCGTCATCCCGACCGGAACCGCGTCCCCCGACCTCGCCCTGGACCTGGAGGGGATCAAGGCCCGGGTCAGCCTGGAGGACTGGACGCCCACACCGAACCCGCAGCAGAAGACCATCACCTTCCTGCCCACCTCCGGACACTCGACCATCAGCAAGGACGAGGGCATCACCATCGAGCTCCTGGACGTGCGCGTCAACCGGGAGGTCGGCGTGGCCCCGCTCCGCATCGAGACCGAACACCGCGTGGTCGGCGAACAGAGGTGGGAGACCGACACCGTCACGCTGGAGATCGGCAAGTTCCCCGCCAGCTTCTACCTGCGCAACTTCATCGCCACGCCGCTGTTGATCGACAACGGCGACGACGTGCGGCTCACCTGGGAAGCCGGCGGCTACGGCACCCTCCGGCTGCTCTACGACACCAGCGACTGCAACATGCACGGACAGGCGAGCCACACCGTCGCCGAGGTCACCAACACCACCGTGTTCTACCTGCGCGCCACCGTCCAAGTCGGCACCGGCACAGCGGAACACATCCTCAGCACCACCGTGAGCGTCCGCGTCCCAGACCTGGAGGTCGGCGACCTCTACGTCTACGGCAGGATCGGCAACCTGCGTTCGGCCACGAGGCCCGCAGGCGGTGGCTTGTGGACCGCGTCGAACGTTCCCGGTCTCTTCGGCACCCAGACACCCGGCCTTTTTCGCTACGGCAACCAACTGCACTGCGCGGGCACCGGTTTCCTCACCGACGATCTCCGGTGGATCACCTTCATCGACGGCTCCTGGGCCGACGTACCCATCCGTCTGAGTCTTCCGGTCGGAGCCGAACCCGCCTTCACCGAAGTTCGAGGCAGGGTGTGCTGCGTCTACCGAACCCCTGATGACGCGATGCACGTCACCTACGGTGAACGGGACGGCGCGCAGCTGTCCTGGAGTTCCCCCACCCGTATCACCGCAGCGAACTGGACAACCAGTCATCGGCCGGCCCTCACCAACGAAAACCCCAACTTGGTCAACTGCGTGTTCCGGCGACCGGACGGATCGCTGTACTGGGGCTCTGTTCCCACCACCGGGTCATGGTCTGCCGCCGAACCGATCGCCAGCGGCAACAAGACGACCCACGCACCGGATGCGGCCATGTGGGGCCTGATCCCGATGTGCGCGTACCGCACCGAAGACGGCTCGATCTACGTCCATGCCGTCACCATCTCCAACCCCAGGCCCATGCCCGGAGCACGCACCTCGGAAAAGCCCGCGCTGGTAATGAGCCCTGGTTTGAGGTGCGCCTACCTCGACGAGAACACCCGTCTGCAACTGCGCACGATGTCGGCGATCAGTACGTGGTCGCCACCGGTCGAGATCTCTCCTCTGCCCGCCACCACCAGCCCGTCGCTGGCCGTGCTCGACGACGTACTGCACGCCACCTTCCGGTAGCCGACCCCTTGGCCGGCATTGGTTTCCCGCGTGGTCAGCAGCAAGTAGGTGATCAGTCCACGCCCCTGGCCGAACGTCAGGTGCAACAGCCCGCCATCCGGACTGTCCGGGTTGAGCGGACCGCCCCGCTCGGGGACCGGGGTCAGGATTTCGAACGCCTCGCCGAGCGCGACAAGCGCCTCGGGCGGGAGCGCCCGGATCTGCTCCTGCGCATCAGGATCGATGTCGAGGGTGTACGCCATGATCGTCGTCGCCGCCCGGGCCACCGGCGACTACAGAACCAACTCCGCCCGCAACTCGTCCCACGACACGCTGCCAGGCCGGGGGCACTCGTACGACGGACCTCGACGGTGGTGTCCACCAGCTGACGGGCCGCCCCCCGGGTCTCACGGGTCAGCACCGCGACCCGCCGCCACACCTGCGCGGTCGACCGCAACTGGTCCAGACGCAGAGTCCGTCGGGCCGCGGTCAACGCGGCATCGAAAGCGGCATCGAACTCGTCGGCGTGCTCCGGCAGCAACGCGGCACGGATCAACTCCGGCGAACCGAACAGCGCGGCCGCCCCGCCATCACCAACCCACTCGGGCACCGACTCCAGACCGTCCACGTCCGCAGCCCGGCCAACAGGCCTGTCCCGCTCGGGCGAGCGGGCAGTCGGAGAGCTCACACACCGGATAGCAGGCCCGACCACCGCCACCGGACGCCGGGACACCATCGCGACCCGGGTGTCGCCCGCCGAGGTCCTCGCAGGAGAGCACGCCGGACGCGGTACCGGTGCGCCGACCGCTGTGCGAGGCAAGTCGTCCTCCAGGCCGCACACCTCGACCAAGGTGCGATGTCGACCACTGAGGGGTGCCGGGACGCCGCACTGCACCGCCGTCCGGGAGAACCGGGTGCTCCCGGACGCCCCAGCGCACGCCGCGTCGGTGGTCGAGCACGCCTTCCTCGCCGTGCGACGCCTGCGCACCGCCCGTTCGCCCCAGGCGGCGCGACCCGCGTCCACCGATTGGCCGGCACGTGCGCGCCCGCGGAGGCCACATGGACTCTCACTGGGCACACAGCCGCCCCGGCTACCGCCACCCAGGTGCGAGGCCTGAACAGGACGAGAGAGGAGCGGTGAAGAAGCTCTGCACCGGAGAAGGCGAACTGTTCAGCAGACTTGCTGCGTTACCGTCCCCGGCGAGGAGCGCCCGGTCCGGTCGCCGCACGCCGCGAAGAGGACGCATGGCAGGTCGTGGCCAATCCCGGCTTCTCGGCTCCGGCCGACCGCACCGGCCCGGACGTGGACCTGTACTGCCTGGCCTGCGCCTGGCGTTGTTCATGTCACTGACCTCGGCGATCGACCAGTACTCACCCGGGGGAGGGCTGGATATGGCCTGCGGCGCTGCCGGCGTGCTGTACGCCCCGCTCGGAACCGGCGCCCCCATTGCGAACCGGCCGAACAGTGGCTGATCCGACACAGCGCGAACGGGTCACCCCGCACTCCGTCGGGTTTCTACGACGGCCTGTCCGGCACGGCCTATGCGCTGGACCGTCTGGGACACCGCCAGCACGCACTCGTCCTCGTCGAGCGCGTGCTGGCCGAGGACTGGTGGCAACTGCCGTCGGACCCGCGCGGTGGCCTGGCCAGTATCGGGCTCACCTGGCCCACCTGGCGGAGTCGACACCATGGCCTGGTACGCCATGCCCTACTGCGGTGAACTCGCCTTTCCCGGTGAACAACTCATGTGCCTGTCCATGGACCTGGCCACCGGAACCACGGGCTGCCTGCTCGACCCCGGCGCGGCACTGCACCCCGACCAAGAGGGCTCGGTGTAGGTGGTTGGGGCGTGCCTCGACCCGTACACCGGCGGATCAACGAGCCGGAAGACTCCGACCTGTCGGAGGACGAGCCGGCGCGATTCCGCCGGTCGGTCAGCGGTCGAAGTGGAAGAGCACCGTCGGCTCCACCGCGCCGGGATTCCGACGACGGCACCGCCGCGAGCGGTGGATCGTGATCGCTCGGACCATCCGTGATCGCTCACGTTGAAGCTTGGCGCGACCACCGCTGCTGTTCCCTGTTCGCGATCGTGAACGACTCCGACCGAGCCTGCGCCCCCTGCTGCCGATCCGTCGCCCGTGCGTGGTCAGTTCCGTACAAGGAGCTGAAGATGTGAACTGCACAAGTCGATCGCGGATGGGTTGAAAGCATACGAAGCTCCCGGCGATGGTCTTGCTTGCTCGAGAAGTCATCCACCAGGATCGTCACCACATCTCCACCACGGTCACCACCCACGACGCCGGGTCGAAAAGAACTCGGGTGTCTGCGCCACTGCGGAACATGGCGGTGTCGTAACACCGTCGCCGCCTGCGCGACCGACCGGTATGCACCGTGCGATTCCTTCTGCCTTGGCTACTGTATCGCCGCTGCCCTGTCCGCCGCGTGCACGTCGACTCCGGATGCCGCGCCCGCCGCCGACGCCGCCGCCGCGCCGTCGGCGACATCCACGACGAGTACCGCCGCCGCGTCTGCCATCTCGCCCCGTGGCCTGGAGGTGAAGGCCGTCGAGCAGTCGGCCAGTGTGACCAACGCAGAGGGTGTCGTCCTGGGCCGATTCACGCTCGGCGCCGTCACGGTGGACGGCCCTTGCGCAGGTCGGTTCTCGCGGCCGGCGCAGCATGGGCACATGATCCTGCTCGCGATCCACCTCGACATGTCGTCGATCGTGACCGTCAACAGTCGGCCCATCCGCGCGGACGACTTCACCTCGTGGACCCGGACGGCGTCACCGCTACCAACCTCCACACCGCGGCGTCGGATGCCTGCCTGCCGGACGACGAGCGGTTGCCGGCGGGGCCGTACGAGCCGATCCGGAAGTACATCGGCTGGCTGGCCCTCGACGCTCCGCACGCGAGCGGGACGATCACCTACCAGCCCACCGGCGCGACAGGGCCTGTCAACATGAAAGGTGGCGCCGGATGGGAGTGGGTCGTACTCCCGGCGTGACACCGCGCCGCCATGTTGTCGGTTCCGTCAAACGAGTTCGAGTGACGTGCCTTGAGTGAGTTTCCACCGAACGGGCGTGGTTGAGACCGCTGTGCGACGGCCGCCGCCATCCTTGACCGACCCGTCGTCGAGGTGCTCACCGCAGGTACACCATGCCAGCGTCACTCGGGTGGGTGTTGGTCGTCAGGGTCCGCATGGTCCGCAGCTTCGGCGGTACCCAGCCACCAAGACCATCGACGGATCTGAGGAGATGACATGGACAAGGTGAAGCGCTTCATCGCGGCACTCGTTCTGGGCGCGGGCCTGGCCGCCGTTCCCGCCGCTGTCGCGTCCGCGGACGAGACCGCCCCTCGTGCCGTGGCGACGGTGACGGCTCAGGAGAACAACGATGACGACGACGGGAGCGGCAACTGGGGCTTGCTGGGGCTTCTCGGTTTGTTGGGTCTCGCGGGCTTGGCGGGCCGCAAGAAGCGCAACGTGACCGACCACAACGTGGCCGGGCGGTGACCTGACCCGGCAGAAGGACTTCCATGCGCTTCGGCAACACCAGCGTCGAATTCCTTGGTGGCCGTGCTGGCTGCCTGACGATGCTGGTGATCTCGATTCTGGCCTCGGTGCTGCTTACCGTCCTGCTGAATGCCCTCCTGTGACCACCCGTGCGAGGTCCAAGATCAGAAGAAGCAGACGCGACCAGATCGAGCACCTTGCGCTGGAACTCGGGTAGGTAACGCCTGGGCGTTGTGGGCTCCCCTCAGGACTTCTGAGTGCGTTTCGAACTCGGACCTGGCTACCGCTGCCTGACCATCCGCTACGAACGTCACGCCCGCGACTTCTGCGCCTTCCTCACTTTCGCCACAGCACTGATCTGCTTCAAACGACCCACCGAACTCGCCACGTGAGACGTGGTCTACGCCGCCGGGATCAGGCGCAACCGCAGGTGGCGGGGGGCGTGCAGGGTGTCGAAGGTCGGTGTGGGGGTGCGGTGAGGAGCCAGGTGGTGGTTCCTCAGCACGGCCGCGAGGACGACGGTCAACTGAGTGAGGGCGAATTGCGAGGCAGGGCAGGTGCGAGGGCCGAGAGCGAAGGGCAGGTACGTGCCGGGCGCCGGGTGGAAGTTCTGGCTCCAGCGCTGCGGGTGGAACCGCGAGGGCTCCGGGTAGGCGTTCGGGTCGTGGTGGTTGAGGTAGGGGCTGAACAGCAGGCCCGCCGCCGCCGGAAGGCCGCGGGCCGGCGCGGTGAGCTGCCGGCGCAGCCGCCACACCGGTGGGTGCAGGCGCAGGGTCTCGCGGATCACCGCCCGGCACAGCGGCAGGTCCGCAGTCGGGTCCGTCCGCGCGGCGGTGACCTCGGTCCGGGCCTGCTCCTGGATATCGGGGTGGGTGGCCAGCTCGTGCAGGGCCCAGGCCAGGGCAGTGGCGGGTACGTGGTGGCTGGACAGCAGCATGGTGCGCAGCGCCAATGTCACGGTGTGCTCGTCGAACCCGTGGTCGATCAGGGCGGCCGCCAATCCGGTGGCTGGAGGACGGGTGCGGACGTGGTGTCGGATGGCGTTGTATGTGGCGCGCTGGGCGTGCCGCAGCCGGAGCCCGGGCCGGAGCGTCCGACGGGCCCGGTCTGCCAGGACCAGTTCCCGTTCGACCAGGGAGGACAATGCCTCGGACGGTTCGCCGAGCAGGTGTCGGACGTTGATGGCGGAGGTCAAGGCGATGGTTTCGTGCCCGATGTCGACGACGCCGGGCGACGGCCAGCCGGAGACGACCCGGGTGGCCTGGGCCGCGATCACCGGGATCGCCGAGGTCAGCCGGGACGCGGTGAGGAAGGGGTGCACGACGCGGCGCACCGCCATCCAGGTGGCCAACCCATCCGGTCCCCACGACGTGATCCTGGTGCGTCGTGCGGCCCTGGCCGTGGACGTGTCCCTGCTCGCGAGGAAGCGCTCGGTCTCGGTGGGGTCGGTCACCAGCCACAGCCCGCGTTCGAGTTCGGTGACGCCTCCACCGGAACCCGCCGCCGCGATCAGGACGTCGAGTGGTTCGGTCATGGCTCCTCGCCCGCGCGTGGAGGGCGACTTCGCCCGGACCGCCGGCGACGCTCGGTCCGGGCGAAGCGGGTCACACCGTCGGGTAGGCGTAGTAGCCGGTGTTGGTGGAGCGGCGACGACGCATGATCTTTCGCAACAGTTTCATCGCACCCGTCCTCGTGTGGGGGAAATCCAGTATTGCCAGGTTTTTTCGCCGAGGTCAAGGAATCGCGAACACGATTCACCCTGATGCGTCGACATGGATGAAGGCCGCAGGCCGTCATTCGGGCTCGGTAGGTCAGCGAAGAGACAGGTGCCGATGCAGAGGCTGTGGTGAGACCGGTTCGGTGAGACTGGCGGAGGGTGAGGTCAGGCAGCTCGACGACGTGCGTGGTGGAGCCGCCGGGTGAACTTACCCGCAGTCCCTGTTCTCGGCGACGACCAGAGTCCCGGCACGGTGCTGTTTGCCGATTCACAGGACGGCGGTGACGGTGCCGCTGACGCTGGTGGGTCCTTGGAGGTGAGGCAGGCGGTGAGGTCGGTGGTGGGCAGGATTTTGTTCTGCACGACGGTGGCGCCTTGGAAGAGGCCGTCGACGGCGGTGCCGGTCAGGACGAGGACGGTGGTGCCGTCGGGTTTGAGGTTGATCTCGAAGCAGCCTTGGACGGTGCTGCTGTGTCCGGTGTTCCAGTGGTGGGTGGAGATGTTGGTGGTGGAGCCTGCCAGGCAGCTGAGCGTGTCGCTGATGGTGGAGGTGAAGGTGGCTCTGGTGATGTCGGGGTGGCTGGGGACAGGCAGCCGCCCAGTGTGCCGGTGGCGTGGAAGTCGATGTGCCTGGGGAGCAGTGTCATGCCGGGGGAGCAGGTGCCGATCTGGATGCCCAGGGCGCAGTTGACATCCACCACGGACGACGAGGCGGAAGCGGGCACGGGGGACAGGCCGGCGGTTCCGAGGAGTTCGCCCACCAGGGCGACGAATAGTGAACGCAGACGCATGAGGGTTTCCATTCCGTAATTCCAGGGGGTAGGTCGAGTTTGGTGATCCCGGCGTCCGCTCTCAATCGGCTGAACGGCTTGTAGCAGAATGCCGTGCGCGGGTGTTGTCCGCCGCAGAACTGCGGAGGCTTGTGGTGGGCGGCTTCGCCTGAGGTGGAATATCTTTTCACCGCTTGGACCTGTCGCGTTGGTTTGCGTCCTCGGTAGGAAGGAGTGCCGCATCGCCGCACACGTGATCGGAGCCGCTTGTGAGCACCTCTGCGGAACGCGACTGGACCACCACTCCGGCCACCGCCGAGGAGTAGATCGACCGGGCTCGGAAGGTCGCCGTGCTGTTCGCCGTCGACGCGGTGGCCCGTGACCGGGCGGGCTCCGCCCCGCACGCCGAGGTGGCCCTGCTCAAGGACTCGGGTCTGATCACCCTGCTCGGTCCGGTTGTATGAGGCCAGGACGTTGGTGACGTCGGTGTGGAGCCGTGTGGCTGGTGGTCGGTTTCCGGCGGTGGTGTGGGGGCGATGGTAGTTGTAGTGCACGTTCCACACCTGTAGGGCGTCGGTGCGGTGTTGTTCGCTGGTCCAGGCGTGGGCGTAGAGGAATTCCTCGGCCAGGATGCGCTGGTGGCATTCGACCTTGCCGTTGTGGCGTGGGGTGTAGGGCGTGATGCGCTGGTGGCGGGCTCCGCGCAGCACGGTGGCGAAGTCGTGGGCGCGGTAGCAAGGGCCGTTGTCGGTGACGATGCGGTGGATGTGGGTGATGCCGTGGGCGGTGAAGAACGCCCGTGCGCGGTGGGTGAAGCCGATCGCGGTGACGGCTTTCTCGTCGGGCAGGGCTTCGGTGTAGGCCAGGCGGGAGAACCCGTCGACCGCGGAGTGCAGGTAGGTGTAGCTACGCTGCCTGCCGGACTTGCCGGTGGTGGTGTTCTTGGCGCGTTCGACCTGTTTGGCCTGCTCGCTGCCCCGGCCGTGGACGCGCCAGCCGCCGCCGTCGGGGATCACGCCGACCTTCTTGACGTCCAGGTGGACCATGTGGCCGGGCCAGCGGGCGGCGGTCCGGCGGGGCACGCGGTTGTTCTCCCCGGTGGGGTCGAGGAACCGGCGGCGGTTGAGCCCGAGGTGGAGCAGGTGCCGGCCGACGGTGCGCACCGACACGGCCGTGCCCTCGGCGGCGAGTTCCAGGGCGATGCGGCGGGTCGAGTACTTGCGGTCCCGGCGCAACCGCTCGATGTGGACGACGACCTCGGCGGGGGTGGCGGTGGGCTGCCGGTGCGGCGCGCTGGGACGATCCAGCAGGCCGGCCTCGCCGAAGCGGCGGTGGCGGTTGACCCACTTGGAGGCGCACTGCCGGGAGATGCCCATCTCGGCGGCGACGTGGGCGATCGGACGGGTGCGGCAGCGCTGGACCAAGCGGTGGCGGCCTTCGACGGACAGCGGGGCGTTACGGTGGAGCACGGACGGGTCTTTCCGCTCGGCGGATGTGTTGGTCGCACTTCTCATCCTGCCGCCGAAAGACCCGTCCCTCGTCTCAGGCCCTACCAGCCGTCACCAACGTCATGACCCGCAACATCTAGTGGTCGTGCCCGTTAGTTCGTCGGGTTGATCATGCTGTCAGGGGTTGTGGTGCGTGGCGGTCGTGACGGCCGATCCGTGTGAGTAACTGGTTGAGGTCGTGGGGGGTGAAGGTCCAGTCGAAGGGGTGGGCGGTGGCGTTGTAGTGCTCCTGGAAGGACAACAGCCGTTCGGCGACCTCGTCGAGGTCGCCGAAGTCGTCGGGGGTGAGTGTTTTGCGTTGCACGGCGGAGAAGTAGATCTCCACCTGGTTCAACCACGAGGCGTGTATCGGTAAGTGGACCATGTGGGCGTTGGGGAAGGCGTCGTTCATCCGGGCAGCGGCGGCCCAGTTGCGGTGAGACGCCCCGTTGTCCACGATCCAGAACACGCGGCGGGCACTGGCGTAGGGCTCGGTGGTCATGACCTGGTCGACCAGACGGGAGAACGGGACGATGCCCGTGGTGGGCTCGCAGCGGCCCATCACACGGGCATGCCGGACGTCTTAGGCGGCGAAGTAGGCCAACGTGCCGCCCGCAGGAGTATTCGGACTCCACCCGCATCGGCCGGTGGGCAGGGTGTCGTGGAGCCGGTACCGGGCCTGCACGACCCGATCGCCCACAAGCGCGCCGAGGTCGGCCGCTACGCGCTGCTCGACGAGGTTCCCGAACCCACCTGGTACACCTGACCGTCGAGCCACAGGTTACCCGCCGTCGCCATTATGGGAGTATTCCTCGATTTTCGGTCGTAACGCGCTTTCCGGTGCGGGCGATGACACGTACGAGTTGCGCAACTCTCCCAAGTGTGGTCGACCGGTTCCGCGTCGCGCGGTGAACTGGAAGGAGATCGCTGTGCGCAGATCCAGTGCCAGACCCACCCTCGGAGCGGTGGTGAGCCTGGTCGTGGCGGCTTCGTGGTCGCTGGTGGGTGTGCCCGCCGCGCACGCCACGACGACCTGTGACGGACTGCCCGCCACCATCGTGGGCTCCGCGAGCGGCGATACCCTCACGGGTACGAACGGTGACGACGTGATCGTCGGCTTGGGTGGGGACGACACCATCGTCGGGCTGGCCGGCAACGACCGGGTCTGCGCCGGGGACGGTGACGACACCGTCTACGGCGAGTTCGTCGTGGTACCCGACGCCCTCCCCGGCCTGCCCGCCCCAGGCCCGCTGGAGAACCTCTCCGACCGGGTGTTCGGCGAGGCCGGCGACGACATCCTGGTCGGCAATTCCGGGACCGGCGTCATCAGCGTCTCGGCGGCCTACGTCGCCGACAACGACCACATCGACGGCGGTCCGGGTTCTGACGTCATCTCCGGCGGGTTCCTCGACGTGACGATCACCGCCGTCTCCGGCGGGATCGTCGGCCTCAACGACACCCTCATCGGCGGTGACGACCCCGACACCATCTACGGCTACGGCAGGACCATCACCGTGGGGACGGGCACCGGTCTTGCCGGAGCGGTGCTGATCGGCAACCTCAACGACACCATCTCCGGCGGCCGGGGCGGCGACACCATCTACGGCGACGCACAGACCGCGACGCTCGGCGTCAGCGCACCGGTGACCGCCGAGACCTCCAACGACACCATCACCGGCGGGGAGGGCGACGACACCATCTACGGCGACTACGAGACCCTGAACTCCCTCTCGGGCGCGAAGGCGATCACCAGCGGCCACCGCGACACCATCGACGCCGGACCGGGCGACGACGTCACCTACGGCGACGCCAAGAACGGCAATGCCAACTTCATCAGCCTGGTCATCGGCAACATCGACAACCTCGATGGCGGGATCGGCACCGACACCGCCGACGCCGGTCCGAGCCTCGACACCTGCGGCAACATCGAGAACAAGATCAACTGTGAGCTGTGACCACGACGAACACCGCGACGGTGGGCACTTGCTCACCGCCGCGGTGAACGCCGGATGAAGATCGAGATCGGCTCGAGGGGCGCGAGCAACCGGTTGCGGTAGCCCTCGCGGGCAAGGCCGCGTGCAATCCACGCCGGTTCGGGATGTCCGGCAGGCCGGATAGGTCCGCTTGGGCCTGAGTCCCACCCTCGTCCGCGTCCCCGGCACCGGGGAACTCTCACTCGCCCGCCGGGCACCCGAACCGCCCGGCCCGACCACTCCGCCACCGGCCGCGTGGAACGGCCCGGGCCTGTCGACCGAGGACGGCGGGACCATCCGCCGTGCGGTGGAGCGCACCGGAACCACCCACTGGCAGGCGAACCACGCCGGCGCGGTTCACCTGCACCAGCCAGGAGTTCGGCGTCTCCTCAGTGTTTCTGGAGACCAGGCCGTGGTCCTGGGCGCGTACTTCGGCGGGATGGTCTTCGCCGAGATCGCGCCAGGGTCCAAGTGCTACCGCGCCGAGATCAGCACAGCAGCATCCCGCGCGGCGACGAACGCCCTGCCCGCCTTGGGCTACGCGACGGCCCGGGGGAGCCGACCAGCCTGCCGCGCCCGCGGGCCACATCGACGCATCGGCCTGGACCGGCGGTAGATGTTCGGTGATCAAAGATCGGTCGGGCACGACTGACAGGTGAGCCGGACGTGACCGCAGAAATCGGTCGCCTCACCCACGAAAACCATTGCTCGCACCGGCAGTGTCGTAACGCGATTTCTCGTGCCCCACCGCTGGCGGCTTGGCCGTAGCACCCGCTGCGACGACGATTTTTGTTACGTTCCACGACAGGACTACCCTTTCCGCCTGTCGGGTCGATCGGCGATCCGCCGCTCGGTGGGGGTCGATGGCCGGGTAAACCAGCAGGAGATCGGCCGTGGTCGGCGCGGCGCGCGGACTGCCTGGTTGCCCTTCTGCAAGCACGGCGGTGTATGCCACTCCGGTTCGTTCGCTTTCATCGTGCCTGCGGGGATCACCGGGGTCACTGTGTCGGTGACCGCGGCCGGTGGTGGTGGTAGTAGCACGACGGGGGGCATCCTGCCCGGTACCGGCGGTGGTGGTGCGAGTGGTGGTGCCACGGTGAGCTGCACGTTGACCGTCAACCCCGGCACGGTGCTGACCATCGCCGTAGGAGGTGGGTAAGCGACGGGTCAGGCCGCCGCCAACGGTGCCGCCGGAGGCAGCTCCACTGTCTCGTTCGGTGGCACGGCCAAAGCCGTCGCCAACGGTGGCGGTGGTGGTGGACGCGGACTCAGGCCCTCGGGTGGTGGTTCTGGGGGCCTGAGTGGCGGCGCGGTGAGCTGCCAGGGCACCTCACCGTCCCTGCTCTCCGGTGCCGCTGGCGGCAAGGGCGGCGACGGAGGGTTCGCCAGCAACGCCGGAGGACCCGGTGGCGTGGTCGGCGGGCCTGTGCCGGCCGCGTGCCCCACTGGCGCCGGCCGGGGCGGTGACGGCGCCAACGGCGGATCTTTCCAGGGGTTCCCGGCTACAACGGCTGCGTCTTCCTGACCTACTGACCCCATTCCCGTTCCCACATGTGGCACAGGATTGCCGTGGTGCGTCCGACAGTCGTTGTCGGGCGCACCACGGCAGTGCTCACGCGTTGCGAACCCCGGTTCACCAGGGCGAACCGTCTCCTGTTCGGTAGTCGGTGCTGCCCGATGCTGTGAAGATCCGTGGCGGCGGCCACCGTTGTGCCGGTGGTCTGTGGGTCATGACGGCTGTGGTCATCGCGGCACCGAAGCGGCGGGTCGGGTCGCCCGGACCGACGCGCGGTCACTCCCGACCGGTCGTGAGCACCGTGAGCCGTGCTTCACTGCCCCACCGCACGCTCGTCCGCTGGCTTCGTGGAGGGGGTGCGGGTTTCGAGAGCGGGAGTTGCGTGGGCAGGGGGCGACAAGTGTCCGGGCCGGATGGGCTTGCGGAACGACAGTTGCGCTGCCTTGTGGCTTGATCAGGGGAAGTAGATCGTATATCCGGCGGGAAGCGTGAGGGTCTCGCCGCGGTGGAGGAACCGCTGGGTGAAGTGCTCGGACGTGCACTTGGTGGCGTCGAAGATGTAGCCGACGGTGTCGGTCCTGTTGTGGAAGGTGGCGTTGCCCTTCGTGGAGTCGCTGGCGATGCAGGCGCGGGCGGGTGGGTTGGCGTGCGTGGTGGTCCGGCCGTTCTGCGTGACGTACAGCGTGCCGCTGGCCGCACTGGCCGGTGCGACCGGTCCTGCGGTGAACAGGCCCGCGATGATCAGGGTGCCGACCGAGGTGCCGATCCCGCGCATGTCTCCTCCTTGTGGTCATGGTTGTCGGTGACCTCTGTCGGGACCGTAGTGGCTCCATCGCCGACTCGTCGCGGATTGTCCCCCATACGAATGGCGTACACGAGTGCATTCTGCTGGACCAATGCCCGTACCAAGAGTAGTCGGAACACTCTCTAAAGAGTTGCAGGTGATACCCGACCGTGTCGTGGGAGGTGCTCGATAATGGGTACTGCTTCGTCGGAAAGGTCGCGGGCGACCCATACCTCGCTAACTCGCGGTCAGTGTGTCTCCGGCGGGTGACCACGTCCGAGGGAGTGTGATGGCCAGGCATGGACCGAGTGCTGTGAGATTCCGCTGATCGTTCCCGTCGGCTCGCCGTCGATGATGTCCGGTCCTTCTCCGAAGGCCGTGGATTTAATCCCGCGGCTCGACGTTCTCGTGTCCTTTCTCGATGCCCGCATTGCCGAATCGCCTCGACATGGCCGCACACGGCAATGCGGCCTTCCGCATCATTTCCCTTACCCGACCGTCCAACCGTGGCCGGTCAACCACCCCTTCCCCCCGAAAGGCCGTCATGAGCGAGACGACACGTCGTGACCTCCTCCGATTCACCGCAGCGGCCGCCGTGGTGGGTGTCGCCGGGGCCGCCTCGGGCGGCTTGGCGCCGTCCGAGGCACTCGCGGACCCGAACCTGCCGGCCTCCGAGGGGCAGGAGCGGGCCTTCCTCGCGCAGAGCCCGGACGCCATCCGGGGTCTGAAGTGGCGCGGGGCGATGCTCGCCCCGGCACCGAACGTGAAGCTGACGGCCAGGTTCGACACCCGCGGCCTGCCCTACGCCACGGCGGCGTTCTCACTGGCCAACAACAACCTCGACACGGTGGCGCTGCGGGTGGCGAACATGGCCGACCTGCCCGACGGCACCACCAAGCGGCAGCGTGACGACGAGGTCATCAAGCTGCTGCGTGAGCTGCACCGCCAGGGGGTCGGGGCCTACTTGTTCAAGCGCCAGTGGTTCCAGCGCAGCGGCGTCATCATCAGCTACCAGCGGCCCTTCACCGAGGCCGGCGCGGACGAGTTCATCGACGACATGAGCAGGTTGATCACCCGCGCCCGGGAGGAGGGCATCGCCGGCGCGCTGCGCGGCGTGGCCGTGATCGAGACCAACCTGAACAACTGCGCGGAGCTGCGGGAACGCACCCTGTACGTCGCCCGGGGCATCAACGACCGCACCGCCAACTGGCTGAGGTCCCGCACGCTGCTGATCCCCGGCGCGGGCATGGGGCCGTACTTCAAGGGCATCCACAACGGCGGCGAGGCGTGGTTGAGCCAGGTCAGGGCCCAGACGGGCCACTTCGCCCTGATCTACAAGCACATGCCCAGCCAGGCGAACGGCGTGTGCCGGCTGGAAAGCCTCAACGACCAATGGGACGACGCCGTCGGCAAGACCGCCGCGAAGACCCCCGAGCAGCAGATCCAGTTCCTGCGCGCCACCATGGGCATTTCCGACCTGGAGTGGTACTTCCGCATCCACCGGGCCGAGTACCCCAACCACACCCACGTGGTGTTCTGGGGCGACGACGGCGACGGCGTGGCCGGACTGTCCGCCCGCGGCGACCAACCGTGGAACTACAACACCATGCGCGCCCTGCACCGGCTGCTGGTCAAGGCCAACCGCTGGCACGGCCACTTCTTCAACTTCCCCTTCACCCGCGAGGGCGCCACCGAGCACGACATCTGGCGGTACCTCATCACCGTCGCCGGCGACGGCAGCAACACCCGCCGCAAGAACTGGGCGTGGAACCGGTCTGGCACCCACCGGATCTGGGACGAGTGGCACATGTGGTCGCAGGAGAACGCGGCGTACTGAACACCTGCCCACCTGCACCTTCCTCCGACGCCACAGCCCGATCAGGGCCACCGTGGCCGTCCAGCCCGATCGCGGCCATCACCCAACGACCAAGCCCTGCATGAAGGAGACAAGCTGACATGAGACCGACGAAGGCACTGCTCGCGGGTTTGGTGGTGGTGGGCGTGGTGGCCTCCGGTGCGGTGTCACCGGCCGCCGCGACGCCGGACGCACCCACCTCCGGCACCGGTGAGGTCGCGGTGGACGACCGGGCCGCGGACGTGTACTGGAGAGGCACCTGGGCGGCTGCTCAGCAGCCGGTCAACCCCTTCGTCCCCGGTTGGTCGCAACGCGGCTTCACCAACCAGTCACTGCGGCAGGTCATCCGCATCAGCGTCGGCGGCACCCACGTGCGCATCCGCCTGTCCAATCTCTACGGCGACACCCCGCTGCCGGTCACCGGTGCCACCATCGCCCGCACCGAAGCCGGCGCCGCGCTGCAACGCGGGTCGCAACGCCACCTCACCTTCGGCGGCCGCCAGTGGGCCCAGATCCCCGTCGGGACGGAACTGGACAGCGACCCGCTGCTGATGCTCACCACGCCGCTGGAACAGCTGACCGTGACGCTGTACTTCGCCCGCCACACCGGCCGCGCGACCTACCACAGCCGAGCGACCGCGACCAGCTACCTGGCCAACGGCGACCACCGCGTCGACCCCGCCGCCACCGCGTTCACCGGCAGATCGGGCTCCTGGTACTTCCTCACCCGCGTGGACGTCCGAGGCGACCAGGCAAGCCCACCCGACGGCATCGTCGCCTTGGGCGACTCCATCACCGACGGCTACGGCTCCACCCCCGACGCGAACAACCGCTACCCCGACGAACTCGCCGAACGCCTGGTGCGCAACAACACCCCACGCCCGGTCCTCAACGCCGGCATCAGCGCCAACCGCGTGCTCAGCGACTCAGCCTGCGGCGGCGAACCCGCCATCACCCGCTTTCGGCGCAACGTCGCCACCCAACCCGGCGTGCGCACGGTCATCGTGCTCGAAGGCATCAACGACATCCGCACCCAGGGCGGCACCACCGGCTGCGCCCAGGGCGCACCGGTCATTACCACGCAACAACTCATCGACGGCCACACGTACTTGATCAGATGGGCACGCGACCGCGGATTCACCGCGATCGGCGCGACCCTCCCACCGTGCGGCTGCGGAGGCGGTGAAGAAACCATGCGCACCCAACTCAACCGCTGGATGCGCACCACCGCAGGCACCGCGAACGGTTACGACGCCGTGGCCGACCTCGACACGGCACTCGCCGACCCCACCAGCCCTCGCACACTGCGCCCCGCCTACGACAGCGGCGACGGCCTACACCCCAACAACGCCGGCTACCGCCGCATCGCCGACACCATCCCCCTCACCAGACTGTGATCACCACGCCGCCGCACCGTCGACCGGATCGGGAATCCTCATCGAGATCTTCGGCGCGACTTCCCACACCCGCCGGTCGAGCAGGTGCTGGCCGAGTGGGTACAGCCGATCTGCGGGTAGTCGCAGACACGGGCTCGAGTTGAATTCTGCCCATCCGTTTCGTGCCGAGGGTGGGAGAGCCAAGCCGCGGAACGGCGGCACCGAACCCGCCGTTCCGCGGCGGCCGACACCTACCACGATAGCCGTCACTTTGGACCAAGGCGGACGCCCAAGCTGCTCTGACAAGTGATATGGCGTGTACTACTCCATCCGGGCATGTCTCGAACATGTTTCGTCATCGCAGGGACGGTGCTCCGTCACCTTGGCGCCCAGACCCGTTCTGATACTAAGGACCGCGCCGTGACGGTGTCCGCCCTGCCGCGCCTCACTCCACTCGCCGAGTGGATCGCCGCGACCATCCCGCCCGGTATCCCGGCGATGGATGCCGAGCCGGTCGGAAGTCTGCGGTTCCTGTTCTACGGTCGCGCTTCCACGCGTGAGCACCAAGATCCGCGTACCTCGCGGGCGTGGCAGCTGGATGTCTCGCGCAGGATCACCAGTGGGCACGGCCCGATCGTGGGGGAGTACTTGGAGATCGGGTGTTCCCGTCAGGTTCTCTGGCATCTGCGGCCTCGTGCTGCGGCGATGCTGCGCCACATCGCGGCCAACGCGGATCGGATCGACGCGGTGGTGGTCGGCGAGTACGAGCGTGGGTTCCTCGACGGTGCCCAGGTGCGGGACCTGCGATCAGTGCTGGAGCGGTTCGGGGTGCAGCTGTGGCTGCCGGAAGCCGAAGGGATGCCGCGTTGACCGCGGCCCGGCGGACTTTGCGCCTGGACCAGTTGCGGCTGACCTTGCAGGTCTGATGCACATCAGGATTGCTCCAGCAGCCTGAGCCCTGGAAACGCGACTCCGTCTAACGCAGGGAGGATCATCGGGCATGGCCGACGCCCTCGCGACCGCCGGACGTGGCGAGCGGGTCACCGTCACACCGGACAGCCCACTCGGCGAGCACGTCCGCGCACGGCTCACCGGGGCGAGGCGCCTACGGCCGACTTCGTCGTCGGCAAGCCGCACAGCCGGGTCCTGATCTCCTGGCCACGGCCCGCGCACGCCGCCGGCCAGGACGTCCTTCACCACCCCAACCACCAGTGGAGCAGAATCCTGACCGATCGTTCAGAGGCAACCAGCTGCGGGTCGTCGAAGTGCTGCTCGCGCCTGACGCCCGTCCTGGGCGTCAGCAGCGAGCCCTGCGGTCACCGGAGTATGGGGATTGCCGGGCACCCGGCCGCCGGACCGACGCCTCAGTCGCACCCGAAATCGGCTAACCGGGAACGTTCCGCCCGCTCGACGGGGTAGCGTGAACCGTGCCCGACGACCTGGACTATTCCCCGCTCGCCGCCCCCGTCGCCCCGGCCACGGCATTGGCGCACGCGAAAGCGAACGGCGACCACCCGGGCCGTGACATGGCGTGCTGCGCACTCGTGTTCGCCGTGATCGTTGCCGCCGTCTTCGGTTTCCTGAGCATTCCGCTCAACATGTACCTCACCGGCGTCCATCCGGACGGCGGCATGGGTGTCCGGCTCCTCGGGCTGCTGCCGCTGATGATCGGTCTCGGGCTGATCGTCCTGGTCGTCGTCCGGGTCCGCAAAGGTAACGGGCGGGAGCGGATCGACCACTACCGCATCATGCAGTTCGCCGCCCGCAACGGCATGGGCTACCGGATGAAGGTCAATAACCCGGAGCAACCCGCCGGGGTCTTCGACGTCGGCAACAACCGCTGCGCCGTCGACGTCGTCACCATCGAAGGGCCACGTCCGATGGAAATCGGCCAGCACCGCTACGTGGCCGGCTACCGCGGCGCGGAAACGTACCACTTGGGCTATGCGACCACTCCTCTCGACGCCCACCTTCCCCACCTGCTGCTGATCCCGCGGGCGAAAGGCACGGGCGTTCCGCACGTGTCCGGCGGAGCTTCCCTCGGGAACCCCGACCTGCGCGGCCCCGGCACCGAAGCTTTCAAAGTCTTCGGGCCGTTCGGCAGGGCCGGGGAGATTCAGGCCCTGCTGGACCGCACCCTCTTCTCCTCCGACCTCCTGGCCCGGTACGCCGAACGCCCGGTCCACATCGAAATCGTCCAGAACCGCCTGTACTTCTTCTCCCCCAAGCCGCTGTCCACCACCGACCCGGAAATCTGGCGCTGGCTCCTCGCCCTGCTCGCCGACACCGCAGAGCGCCTGGAATCCTGAACGCTGTCCGGGAGCGGGCCCGCGTCGGAACTCGTCAAGGTGATTGAGACCAGTGGGTGTCACAACCTGTCTCACTTGAATTGACAACTACCGCTACGGCCACCGTCACCCTTGCCCACCAGTTGCACTACGCGTCGACCGACCGGTGCACGCGTACCGCTTGCTGCGGCTGGCCACCACGATCCGGGAGGAACTGGCAGTGCCGGTGCCCGCGCAGGAGCGGGCTTGGCTCCAGCAGGCCCAGGAGACGCTGACCGGCGGCTCTCGTCGGCCGAGCGAGCGGTACGCCGTCAGCCAGCAGACGGGCCTCTCCGTGGCGGACGTGCTCGCCGAGCCCACCGGTTCGGACGGACTGGATCGTTCCTTCCAGCGATGAACTGTTGGTAGGTATGCACTTCTGCCTCATCACGTGGAATACGCACGTGGGTGCCGGTCCTACGCGGAGTAGGTCCACGACAGTCGTCTCGTCACCTGGAAAGCCCATTACCGACCACGTCCGCTGTGCTTGAATGCTCGCAAGGCCGCCTTGGGGGATCATGAGGCCTTGTTGTTCGTAGGGGTGGAACGCAGATTGCTCACGTCGGCAGCGTTCTTCTAGGACCGCCGGTGGGTGGAGCGTGCCTGCGCACGGCGCGGGGGGAAACGCGTGAACAAGGGGAAAGCACGTCTGTTCTGGTCTGCCGCTTCGCTGCTCGCACTGGTGGCGGCAGGATTGTCACCGATGCCGGCACCGGCCGCGAGAGCCGCGGAGACCGTCCCCAGGGTGGCCGCGCCACCGTCACCGAGGTGCACCCAGGTGGCCGTGGCGGCGGAGGCGACCGAATCGTCCGCGCAGGCTCCTGAGAGCAGGCCGATCCAGGCTGATCAGGCGCCCGTCGCCTACGCGGCACCGGACACGCCGCGGCGGATGATCCCGGGCGACGAGCACCCCGTGCGGGTGACCGTCCGCAACACCACGCAGTCACCGCTGGTGGCGGGCAGGCACGTGCTGTCCTACCACTGGACCCTGCCCAACGGCGGCGACGCCACGGCGGGGAACCGGCTGGACACGGCGTTGCCGGCGGACCTGGCGCCGGGCGCGGAGGTCACCCTCGACGCACGCGTGAAGGCCCCGGCGCTGGCCGATATCGGCAACGACCGCGAGCAGTTCACGCTGCGGTGGGACGTCTACGACACCAGCACCCGCAGGTGGCTGTCCGAGACGGCGGGCGTACCCGCGCTCGACCTGGACGTGCGCGTGGAGGAGCCCACTTCCGACCAGCTCGGGCTGGAGCACTTCTACTCCTACGCCAGCCTGCCCACCGGCGCGGGCGGAGACCTGTCGGTCAACCAGTTCTCCGGCAACGCCGTGTGGAACTACGACGTGCTGACCAACCCCAGCCGCGGCCTGGCGAGCTTCAGCCGGCTGTCCTACAACTCCTCGGACACCTCGAACTCCTACGCCGGCCCCGGGTGGTCGGTCACGGCGTCGACGCTGAACCGGCTCGGCACACCGCTGGAGTTCGACGGCCTCCTGCCGGGGCTGCTCGGTTGGCCGACCACGGTGAGCCTGGTCGACGGCGACGGCACCGGGCACCTGTTCGAGCTGAACAAGCACGACAGCGCCGACAGCCGGAACTGGACCTACGACGCGCCGGCCGGCGTGCACCTGTACCTGCGGTACCTCCCGGGCGGTGATGACGAGCGGCGCTGGGTGTTCACCACGCCGGAGCGCACGGAGTTCTTCTTCGACGCGCAGGGCTACCACACGGCGACGGTGGACAAGAGCGGCAACACCATGTCGTTCACCTACGAGCGGGCGCTGCTGGGCAACCGCAACACCGGTGTGCTCAAGCACGTCACCGACGCCACCGGCCGCCGCACGCTGACCCTGGACTACTACCAGCGCGGCGACGCGTTCTCGTACATCCTCGGCGGCAGGAAGCTGACCGGAACGAACCTGGACAACCTGTTCATCATCAACAAGCTCAAGTCCGTCACCGACGTGTCCGGTCGGGTGGTGGCGTTGACCTACACCGACAAGGGGCACCTGGGTGAGGTCGTGGACGGGCTGGGCAACCCGGACGCCAAGCCCTTCACGTTCTTCTACGACGAGGCCAACGCCAAGCTGCTGTCGGTGGTGGACCCGAACGGCGGCACCACCAGGGTGGACTACTTCACCGGCGCCGGTGAAGCACTGCGCAAGTGGAACGTCCGAACCGTCACCGACCGGGGCCAGGCCGCGACCGGCTTCGACTACGTCGACCCGGACGGCGACGGGGGGTCGAAGGTCGACTCCACGGTGGTCGACGGCAACGGCCACACCACCCGCACCCTGCTCGACGGCTACGGGCGGGCCGAGCGGAATACCAACGCCAAGGACGAGACCACCCAGCTGCACTGGGACGCCGACAACAACGTCATCCGGCTGGTCGAGCACAACGGCGCCTCGCAGACCTGGACCTACGACCAGAAGACCGGCTTCCCGCTGGAGATCCGCGACGCGGAGGCCAACCGGACGAACGGTCCGGCCACCCGCCTGGGCTACCGCACCGAACTCGGCGGGCACGTCGCCGACCTGACCGAGAAGGTCACCCCCGAAGGTCGCAAGTGGACGTTCGCGTACGACGACAAGGGCAACCTGATCGCCGTCACCGACCCGAAGGGCAACGCCACCCCGGCCCCGGACGACTACACGTCGCGCTACTCCTACGACGGCTTCGGGCACCTGATCGAGCAGACCGACGCCAACGGCAACACCACCAAGTACGGCGACTACGACGCCAACGGCTACCCGCGGCTGATCACCGACCCGCTCAACTGCACCACGGCCTTCCGCTACGACGACGTCGGCAACGTCACCTCCATCACCGACGCGCGCGGCAAGACGGGCACCTACACATACGACATCTTCAAGCGCCCGCTGGACACACGCGAGCCGAAGGACCAAGCGGCCGGCGCCTACATCGTCACGCCGGGCCCGCGGTACGACCGCAACGACAACGTGGTGACCAGCACCGCCGC
The DNA here is from genome assembly GCF_051756985.1 of Saccharothrix sabaoui. Classification (NCBI taxonomy): domain Bacteria; kingdom Bacillati; phylum Actinomycetota; class Actinomycetes; order Pseudonocardiales; family Pseudonocardiaceae; genus Saccharothrix; species Saccharothrix sabaoui. The sequence continues at coordinate 46,190 of NZ_JBPKJK010000007.1, read as the reverse complement.
GAACGGCGCCGTCACCCGCGCCGCCTACGACGCGATGGACCGGCAGGTCGGCGTCTACGCGCCCAAGGACGACCCCGGTGGTCCGGAGAAGCTGACCACGTTCGCCTACGACGCGGTCGGCAACCTGCTCAAGCAGACCGAACCCAAGGGGACGCTGACCCCGCAGGACCCGGACGACTTCACCTACACGTTCACCTACGACCAGCTCGACCGGATCACCCGGGCCACCGACGTCAACGGCAACGTGATCAGCGCGGAGTACGACGACGTCGGCAACCTCGTCAAAGAGGTCGACGCGCGCAAGAACAAGACACCGGACCCGAACGACTTCACCACCCGGTACGTCTTCGACGCCAACCACCAGGTGCTGGAGACCGTCGACGCGGACGGCCACTCGGCGAAGACGCGTTACGACCGCGACGGCAACGTCGTCGCCAGCACCGACGAGCAGGGCAACGAGACGCTCATCGAGCTGGACGAGCGCGGCATGCAGCGGGAGGTCCGCTCGCCGCACAGCTCCGACGGCGGCACGATCCGGTACTTCACCACCCGGTACGAGTACGACCAGGTCGGCAACCTGACCCGCACGATCAACCCGCGCGGGGTGGACACCCCCGACAAGGCCGACGACTTCGTCACCGAGACCGTTTACGACGAGCTCAACCGGGTGCGCGAGGAGATCCTGCCCTACGACCCGGACGACCCGGAGCACAAGACGCCGGTCGGCACGATCAAAACCTACAACGAGGTCGGCGACCTGGTGGAGGTCAGTGCCCCGCCGTCGCACGGCGAGTCGGTCCGCAACACCACCAGGCAGACGTACTACGACAACGGGTGGCTGCGCACGTCCACCGACCCGTGGGACATCAGGACCGCCTACGACTACACCGCCACCGGGCAGCAGTCCAACCGCACGGTGACCAGCGCGGGCGGCGGGGCGCAGCGGGTGGAGACGTGGGAGTACTTCCCCGACGGGAAGCTGAAGAAGCGCTCCGACGAAGGCGTCCCGGTGGGGCGCAACGTGGTCGTCGTCGACAACTCCGACGCGGCGCGGACCCAGGCGAGGGGCAACTGGCGGACCGAGGAGTCCGGCAGGGGGTTCCAGGGTGCCGCGTACCGCGCCACCGACGCCGACGACGCCACGTTCGCCTGGAAGGCCGCCGTTCCGGCCGACGGCACGTACGACGTGCTGGTGCGCCACCCCGGCGGGACGGCCACGGACGCCGCGTACACCGTCGAGCACAACGGCGGCACGAGCACCGCACGGGTCGACCAGACGCAGCGGGCCGGTGAGTGGACCAGCATCGGCAAGTACGCCATGTCGGCGGGGCAGTCCCGCACCATCACGCTGTCCGGCGAGGCCGACGGCACCGTGGCCGCCGACGCCGTGCAGCTGGTGCGCGACAACAGTGCGGACGCCGACGACGAGAAGAAGGTCTTCGAGCACCGGTACGACCCGAACGACAACCTCGTGCAGATGACCGACTCCACGCCGAACACGCCGGTGGACGCCTACCGCGTCGCGTACAACGGGGTGGACCTGGCGGAGAAGGTCGAGGAGCTCAAGGCCGGCGCGGTCAAGCACACCACCGACTACCGCTACGACGAGAACGACAACCTGACGTTCGCCAAGTTCGACGGCAAGTCGGCGCTCTACGAGTACAACGCCCGCGACCTGGTCACGAAGGTCACCAACAAGAAGGACGACGGCGACCAGGGCAAGGTCAACTCCTTCACCTACACCGCCCGCGGGCACGTCGAGCGGCACGTCAAGAGCAACGGCAACACCGTCGACTACACCTACTACCTCGACGGGCTGCTGCGCCGGCAGCTGGAGAAGAAGAAGGACGGCGGGCAGGTCGTCGTCGAGCACAACCTGGAGTACGACTCCAACTCCAACAAGGTCCGCGACGACGGGCGGAAGCAGAACGCGGACAACCACGGCGCGACCATCAACGCCGACGCCACGTACACCTACGACCCACGCGACCGGGTGCGGAAGGTGACGAAGAAGGGCGGTGAGGGCGAACGCACCGAGGAGTACAAGCACGACGACAACGGCAACGTCTGGGACCAGCGGGTCGGCGGCGCGCACACCGCGTTCGACTACGACCGCAACCGGCTGCTGTCCACCACCACGGACGGGCAGCGGGCGGACTACGACTACGACGCGTTCGGCCGCCTGCACCAGGTGACGCAGTCCGGCAAACAGCTGGAGAAGTACACCTACGACGGGTTCGACCGCAGGGTCGAGCACGTCAAGGACCAGGGCGCCGGGCCGAAGACCACCAAGTACACCTACGACCCGCTGGACCGCCAGCAGACGAAGGTCGAGGGCGACAAGACCACGGCGTTCCACTACCTGGGTCTGGCCGACCAGGTCCTGACCGAGGACGAGAACGGCAAGCTCCGCAAGGCGTACCAGTACTCCAACGACGGCGAGCTGCTCGCCCAGGTCAAGTACTCCGACGACGGCAAGGAGGAGGACTCGGTCTACGGGTTCAACCCGCACTCCGACGTCGAGCAGGTCACCGACACCAACGGCGACACGAAGTCCACCTACGGCTACACCGCCTACGGCAAGGACGACGAGAGCGAGTTCTCCGGCGAGGACAAGCCCGACCAGGCGAACCCGGACAAGCCGGAGGAGAACTCCTACCGGTTCAACACCACCCGGCACGACAAGAGCACCGACACCTACGACATGGGGTTCCGGGACTACTCGCCCGGCCTGAACCGGTTCCTGACGCTCGACCTGTACAACGGGGCGCTCGCGGACCTCGGGATGACCACCGACCCGTGGACGAACAACCGGTACGCCTTCGGCGCCGGCAACCCGCTGTCCCAGGTGGAGATCGACGGCCACGGATGGCTCGACGACGCCGCGGACTGGGTCAAGGACAACGCCAAGGAGGTCGGGCACGCGGCACTCGATGTCGCCGGCGTGATCCCCGTGGTCGGCGAGGCCGCGGACCTGGCGAACTCCGCCTGGTACGCCGCCGAGGGCGACTACGCCAACGCGGCGCTGTCGGCCGCGGCCGCGGTGCCCTTCGCCGGGTGGGGCGCCACCGCGGTCAAGGCGGGCAAGTACGCCGTCAAGGGGGCCGAGGCGGCCCAGGGCGGAGCGAAGGCGGCCGCCGCCGGGCGGAGCACGGCGAAGACGGCCGGTCAGGCGGCTGATGCCGGGGCCAACGGCGCGAAGGCGGCGCCCGCGCCGAAACCGGCGCCGAAAGCCGGTGGCCCCAGCGGTGGCAAACCCTCCGGTGGCGGCGGCGGCAAAGCCGGCGGCACGGCGTCGACGGGCAAGAAGGCCTCCGGCGGTGGCTCGGGTGGCGGCAAGGCGGCCAACGGCGGCGGCACCAGCGCCACGAAGAGCGCCGACGGCGGCGGCGGGGCGTCGGCCGACCTCGCCAACTACCGCAAGGGCCAGGGGATGCCCCGCGCCGGATCTCCGGAGGACGCGCACACGGCTGCTCGGCTCGACGTCGGCGGTAGGTCGTTCTACGGGCACAACGCGCATGGCCGGAAAATCGACATCAAGGTCAATGCGCAGACCAAGACGCATGCCGAGGCCGATGTGTTCCAGCAGGCCAAGAATGCCGGGGTGTCTGCGGACAGGGCAACCTTGCACGTCGATCGGGACCTGTGCACGGCGTGTGGTGTCAAGGGCGGGGTCGGCTCTCTCATGCGGGGAGTCGGGATATCCCGGCTCACGGTAAACTCCCCTTCGGGTCGGTTTGAGATCACGGCGAACCGCCCATCGATTCCACGGCCAATGAACGGATAAGGGGAGCCGACGGTTGGGTAACGTCCGGATTCAACGCTGGCATGGTCAGTCGGCTGAGTCGGAACTGGTTGAGAACGCGGACACCGCCAAGTTGACGGCGGCGGTCGACGCGTTGGACAACAAGGTGACCACCGAGGTCTCAGTGGAACTGGACAACGGTTCCTATCTGCTGGTAGGTGGCGGTTCCGGCCGCTACCACGTCGCCTACGGAAATGTCGAGGACGAGTACTTCACGTTGTGGGACGAAGCGCGGGCCGGAGGCGAGGAAGAGCTGGTGACCGGCGGTCAACTAGGTGTTTTCGACTCGGCCACTGTGGTGGACAAGGCGCTCGCGTTGAAAGCTGCGGAGACCTTTTTGAACTCGGGCGTGCTCGACCGCGGGCTTACCTGGAAAGAGGATTGACGCAATTCTTCGGTGTACGGTGGTGCGCCTTACCGCCGCGTGATTCGCGATGCTTGCCGTAATAGGGACGAGATGGAGGGGGAACGGCATGGGGCGGGGTGCGTTGGTGGGGTTGGGGGTCGTTGTGCTGATGGCGGCGTCGGTGGTCGCGGCGCCGGTGGCATTGGCGGCGCCGGTGCTGCCGTTGTCGGGATTCGGCGACGTGATGGTGGACAGCGCCCACCAGAGGGTGTTCGTCTCCGGTGGCGCGTCGTCCAACGGCGTGGCGGTGGCGGACTTCTCCGGTCGGGTCCGCACGGTGATCGAGAACCAGCCGGGTGCGGACGGGCTGGAACTGAGCGCGGACGGCACCCGGCTGTTCGTGGCGCTGTCGGCGGGTGACGGCATCTCGGTGATCGACACGTCGACCCTGGCCGAGACCGCGCGGTACTCCACAGGGGCGGGGACGTGCCCGACGCACCTGGCCCGCACGGGTGGCGTGATGTGGTTCGGGTACGGCTGCGTGGACGGCAACTGGTCGGGCAAGATCGGCAGGCTGGACCCGGCGGCGGCCGAGCCGGTGCGGGGCGAGCAGCAAGGAGCCACCCGGTTCCAGCGGGCCCCGCTGCTGGCGTCTTCCGGTGCGGAAGCCGGGCCGCTGGTGGCCGGGCAGCTGTCGTTGAGCCAGTCGACGGTGCAGGTCTACACCCTCTCCGGCGGAACGCTGACGGCAGGCACGTCCGGTGACGTGGTCGGCGCCGGGCTCACGGACCTCGACGTGACCGGCGACGGGGCGACGCTGTTCAGCGCGACCGGGTCCCGTGACCGGGTTGAGGCGTTCGCGACGGCGGACTTGGCGCGCCGGGGTGCGTACGCGACCCGGCCCCGACCCGCCGCGGTGTCGTTGTCGCCGGACGGCGCGTACGTGGCCGCGGGAGCGCTGACCAGCGACGCCAACGACGTGCTGGTCTACCGCGTCGGCGGCGCGACGCCGATGAACACCGTCTCGCTGGACAGCGGTGAGACGGTGCAGCCGCGCGGCTTGGCGTGGTCGGCGGACCAGCGGACGCTGTTCGTGGTCACCCGGTACAACAACGACCCGCAGCCGCGCCTGGAGGTCGAGCGCTACCCGGTCGGGTGGTGAGCCGGCTACCCGACGAGGCGGCCGAACTCCACATCCGCGGTGGTGCGGGGTTCGGCCGCTCGGCGCGCGCGGCAGCGGAAGGCGGCCGCGGCCGAGGTCCGGACGGCCGACCCTTGCCACGTACGCTGCGGTGCGTGAACAGAACTGCTCCCGCCCTGCTCGTCGTCGCCGCGGTCCTGCTCGTCGGCGCGTGCGGTGGCGGAACTCCGACCGCCACGTCCTCCTCGTCGGCGACCACCACCACTGCGCCGTCGGTCGACGCCGCGGCCGAGGAGAAGGCGATCCGCAAGACCTTCGCGGACTATCGGGAGGCCGCCAAGGCGAAGGACGGCGTCGCCGCGGCCGCGCTGCTGTCGCAGGAGATGCTGGGCTACTACACCAAAGCCCGCGACCTCGCCCTCACCGGTTCGGAGCAGCAGGTGCGCGAGCACGGTGTGACCTCGTCGATGTTGGTCTACGTGCTGCGTGCCGAGTTCGGTGCCGACGAGCTGCGGGGGATGTCGGCCGAGCAATTGGTGTCCGCGGCGGTGGCGAAGGGCATGGTGAGTGAGAACAGCATGGCCAACGTCGACCTGGGCACGGTGGTCGTGGACGGCGACACGGCGCGGGCGGACATGACCTCGCGCGGCCAGTCCGCAGGTGTGGAGCTGCCGTTCCACAAGGAGTCCGGCTCCTGGCGGTTCGACGCCCGACCGCTGATGGCCGCCGGTGACGAGGCGCTCAAGACCGTCGCCGGGCAGCGCGGCGTGACCGTGGACCAGCTCGTCGACACGGCGCTCGGCACGCTCTACGGCGCGGAACAGGTGCCGGGCCTCAAGCAGCCGCTACAGGGCTGACCTGCCCAGCACGCCCGCAACCGCACGGGTGCCACGTCGCGGTCACCGTTGTCGTGGTCAGTCGCCGCCGACCATGTGGGCGCCCTTCGCGGACTCGTCGGTCGCCGTGAACAGGCCGCGCACGTGGGCGGACAGCTCGGCCCAGTCCAGTCGGTCGTCCGCGTCGATGTCCATCGCCCCGAACGCCGCCTCGGCCACCTCCGGGTCCGAGACCCGGACCCCGCGGTAGATCGCGATGAGATTCCCCCGGTAGCTCGACGGTGGCACCATTGGCGACCACCCGCACTGAGCAGGCTCGACTTGGGCGGCCTGCTGTGCCCGACCGGCTCGACGCAACGCTTCCACCAGGCGGGACATCGTCAGCGGCTCGGACGTGCGGCCCTGCAGTGAAAGCGACTCGTGCTCCAGCGACTCCCGGAGCACCGAGACGGCCTCGTCGTGCCTGTTCTCGAGGCTCAACGCATCGGCCAGGGACACCGCCTGATCGGCGAGGTCGCCGTGGGTGGTGTGGTCGGATGTGGCCCGCGCCTTTTCGACGAGGTCGAACAGGTCGCCGGAGTGCATCCGCCGTGCCGTGACGATCGGCTCGGCTCGACGTCGCCACGTCCGTGCCTCCTCGTCCGCTCCGCGGAATGCGCACAACGCCGCCATCAGTTCCATCGCGTCGGTGTCACCGGTATCGGCGACGGGGAGGGCGAACCGTGCCGCCAACCGGTAGAGCCCTCGGCTGAACGCTGTCACGGCCAGTCGCCCGCAGTCCTCGGCACCCGATGGCCGCCCGGCACCTGGTGGCCGCCCGGCCAGCGATCCGGTTTCGAGGTCTCGTGCAGCAGGTAGTCGTGCAGGACGCAACTGTCGGCAAGACCCACGCCCGGCGCCACCCTGACCGGTGTCACGGCCGCAATACCGTGCCGCGACCGCCGCGTCCTTCAATGCCGCGGTGAACCACCCTTCCTCGACCACTCGCTGCGACGGGTCGAGGTACTCCCGGTGGCGTACCGCTTGTCTGTAGGTTGACGTGCGGGGTCTATCTCGCGATCGGCTCTGGCGCACTTTCGGTGGTGACGGTGAGTGGCCGGTTGTTCGTAATCTTGTGTTTCCTTGCGGGGGCAGCATTTCCGGACTGTCGGTTTCGGTCGTCGGGCGGGTGGCGGAGGGTGGTGGTCGCGGTCCGCATCCGGGGTTGCGGCCGTGCCGTCCGGCGCCCAGGGCTGCGATGACGAAGGCGTCGACAGCCCGAAAGCACTTCCCCGCAAGGGGATCGATCTCCACCATAAGGTCACGGCCGCGACCGGCTACTCACCGTCACCACCGGAAGTGTGCCATAGCCGATCTTGGAACAGTCCCCGGGTCGGCAGCGACGCGAGCGCACTGGTCCTCGGCTTGGGGTGGTGGTGAAGCGTGCATGAGTCGATGGCCGGTGCAGTTTCAGGTGGTGGTTGGGGAGTTCGATTGGTCGGGTTCGCGAGCGGAGGTGAGTAGGTCGGCCAGGGTGGTCAGGGCATGCCGGGTGGCGGTGGTGAGGGAGTTCAGCAGGTGCTGCGGCGGCATGGCGCGCGCCCTCGTGCCCGATGCCTCGATGACGTGTGTGAGTGCCCGCTGGTCTGCTGCCAGGTGCGGCCACCCATCGATGTGCGTGAGGAGGCTGGCAGTGTGTGCGTCGCCCGTCTGCAGTGCGAGCTGGACGAGCGCTGTTGCGATCTCCTTGGCTGCGATGGGACGGGTTGCCTGGGTGAGTTCGGCGATGCAGTCGGTGAGCCGCACGAGGTAGGACAGGACCTCGGCGGTGATCTCGTGCTGCGGGTGGCGGTGCAGGTGGTAGGCGCCCAGGCCGGACAGGCCGCAGATCAGGTCGTATTCGGCCATCGGCGGCCGGTCCGCCCGGTCGAGCCGGCATGTGCCCGGTCCAGGCGTCGACGGGTCAACTCGACCGTGCCCGCGTCGAGTGTCCGCAGCGCCCGGTCGAGCTTTCCCGGTCGTTCGACGGCGGTGTGGACGACGAAGGCCAGTGCCGGAGTGCCGAAGAACAGCCCGGCGTTCGGGCCTGCGCTGAGCTCGTCGGCGACGGCAGCGGACAGCCAGGCGTGCGCGGTGTCCCAGCCGCCGTGGCCGGTGCGGGCGCGTTCGATGTGCAGAAGCGCGATCCCGGCCGCGCCGCCGGCCAACGACTGGGGGCCGCGCCTCCAGCCGGTGGGCAGCGACGACAGTGTGCTCAGGTCGGTCACTCGTTCGGCCAAGGCCGCCGTAGTGTCCAGTGCGGTGCTGTCCTGTGTGGTGCTCATCATGCTCCTCGGTTGATCCAGCTCAGCGCGGCGGCGCGGGCCAGGCGCAGACAAGCAAGCTCGGCGTCGCGGTCGACTCCGGCGACCCGGATGCAGTGCAGGCGCAGCAGATCCGGCAGTACGGCCTGTCGCGTCATCCCGATGGCCGCCTCGCGGATGGTCGTGTCATGGGAAGCGAGGATGTCGCGGTAGCTCGCGAGCGCGGTTCGGCGTTGTCGCCAGCGGGCGCTGATCAGGTCACCACAGGACAGCGTGCGCAGGGCCGCGAAGTCGGCTGCTGGGTCGCACAGTCGGATGGTCCGGGCCTGGAGGTCCCGTGCGAGCGCGGGGGTGGAAATCCGGTCGACGTGATCGATCAGCCAGTGCAGGCCTGCGTGCCGGCTGCCGGTGAAGCCGACGGTGAGGTCGACCAGGCTCGCCGCGGTGATCGAGTGCGGGTGTGGTGTACCGGCGGTCAGCTGTGCGACGGCAGCGGCGGAGTCGGCGGCGAACACCGCTTCGGCGGCCGCGAGGGTGGGGCCGTCGCCGAAGCGGCCGATCTCCGGGTGGTAGGTGTCCAGTTGCAGTCTGCCGAGCAGACCGAGGCGGTGCAGTTCGTCGGCCCACGATCCGACGCTTCGTGCGGTGTCGGCGAAGGCGTCGGGGCGGGGGAGGCGGATCCGCAGCCGTAGATGGGGTTGCGGATCCTGGTAGCGGATGAACCACCACGGCGGCTCGTCGTCGAAGTGGTGCCACAGGCGAGGAAGGTGGTCGGTGAGCAGTCCGGTGTGCCGATCCGGATGGACGTACAGCTTGGCGTAAAGCCAGCCGGACTCCGGATCGCCGGGAAGATGCCCCGGCTGCGTGCTGGTCGTCACGGTCGAGGCAGGGGGGCGCCGTGGCGGTGCGGGCTGCGGCGGTCGGCACGTCGCCAACGGCACGGCGATCTCATGGGCACGGCCGCCATGCCACCCGAACGCGTCAGACGGGGCCGCCTCACGCAGGGTGACGTGCCCCGTGCGGTCGAGATCCGCGCGCAGCAGGTGAAGATGCGCCGGATCATCGAGGTGCAGCAGCACCCGACGGTCATCCTCGCCCACGTACACCCGGTCCGGCACGTCGAACCGGTGACGCCAGTGCGCGACCGCGTCGGCCCACTGCGGCCAGGCGGTGCCCGAGGGCGAAAGCTGCGTGCTCGTCATCCTCCACCGCGCCGGGGACAGGATCGTCCGCCTGTACCGCACGCGGGGCAGGAACGGCAGGCGCTCGGCCGCACCCCAGGAGAACGGCACGCAGGCGGCGGAGGATGCGGCGCTGATCTCGCACAGGAACCGCAGCAGCGGATGGGCGGCGTGGACGAACTCCACCGCGCTGAAAACCGTCGGCTCCAGGACACGGCGTCGGGTCCGCGACATCAGGTACAGGCGGGTGGCGTCGGCGGTCACCACGAGGTCGTCCACTGCGATCCTCTCGCCGCCACCGTGGTGTTCCCCGAGCGTGATGATGTGGGGAAGCACGACAGGGTGCCGGGTGATGTTCTCGGCGCGCGGACGCAGCGGCGGGCAGGACACCTGCACCGGCAACGCTTCGTCGATGGCGGTGGGAAGCGCCGCCAAACCGGTGATCATGCGCGCGCGGTTGGCGGGGTCGAGCAGGTGCAGGAACCGGCCGATCGTGGTTCCTGCCGCGCGGGACACGCCCATGATCGCGAGGTCGAAGTCGCCGTGTGCGAGCGCATCCTGGTCCGCTGCGTGGATGCGGAAGCGGAGTTCGGTGTGCGGCTGGACATATTCGACCTCGGTCACCGCCAGGTCGGCCACGCCGGGGTCGTCAAGGACGACTTCCCGGCGATGCTCCAGCGCGGCGGTCTGTGCGAGGGCGAGCAGTGCCACGTCGCGGTCGGACAACGAAGGTGACGGGGGCGTCGGTAACCGCGAGTCGCGGTAACCGGAGGGGAAGCCGAGCCCGGTGTCGGCGTGCACCAGCTCGATCAGCGGAACGACCGCGCCCAGGCCGTAATGCTCGACGAACCGACCGTGGTAGTCCCGCCAGACCGGTGGCCCGGACGGGTACGGAGTCAACCGGGCCAGCACCGCCGCCGCCTTCTCGGCTTCACGAGCGACCTGGGCAGGCAGCGTGACGGCGTCGCCGAGACGAAGGTCGATCGCGATCGGCCGATTGGTGTCGCCGAGGCTCGTGATCCGGGTCGAGACCGCTGCACGGATCCGCCGCTGTGCCACCGTGTCGGCCCGCTCGTGCTCGGACAGGTCGGCGAGGATGTCGCGCAACAGGAGTACCTGGTGCGCGATCTCGGGCACGTCGTCGACGCCGGCTGAGCGCAGTTCCTCCAGCACGTGCCCCAGTGGGTTCGTCGCTGTCATGGGTGGATACAGGCTGGTGAGCAGGATGCCCTGCTCGACCAGGCTGGCGAGCATCGCCTCGATCCGCGGACGCGGCGTCGAGGGGTAGCCGGCCGCGAGCTTGTCGATCAGGTGGTTCATGCGGATGGGAGTCGCCGCTGCGGCGACCGCGGTCTGGACCGGTTCGGTGTGGCGGACGGAAATCTCGGAGGCGCCGCTGGACGAGGTCGGATGCCGACGGCAGCCGATCACGAGCCTGCCGTCGCGCACGAACAGCAGATTGTTCGCGGTCACGGGCAACAGCGGCCGCAGTCCGGGCATTGTCTCCAGGTGCCGGACGACCGTGGCGAGCCATTCGGCGTCGACCTGCGCGTGAGCGCGGTGCCCGCCGTCGCGACGCAGCTCCACCCGCGGGCCGAACCGTGCGGGAGCGACTCCGGCGAACAATCCGAACGGTGTCGCCCTGCTGGTGCCGCGCAGCCGGTACCGCACCAGGGTCAGCACCAGGCTGCGTAGTTCACGTGTCGGGACCGGACGACCGGCCAGAACCTGCTCAGCTCGGCGGGCCAGGATCGGGCTGGCCACCTCGACGGCCGCGGCCAGCGTGCCGGCACCCCAGACCAGCCTTATCCACTCGCGCCACCGCGCGAGGTGCTCCGGGGAGGAGCCGGTGAGGTCCGGACACGCCGGTAGATCCTCCGGGACGGATTCGACGGCCGACCGCAGAAGCGCGGCATCCAGTAACCGGTACAACGCGTCGTCCCTTCGCCTCGCGGGTGCCCGGCCCCGATGACGGGCGTTCCGTCACCGGGGCCCGGCAGGCCGTTACGGGCAGCTGACGCACGCGCTCTCGCACGTGGCACCGCAGTTGTCCCCGGTGAGCTGCACCAGCACATCGAGCGCCGGACCCGATTCCGCGAAGCGGACATCGAGGTCGAACAGGTCCGGCTCCGCTGGCGCCGGTGCAGCCACCCCGAGATCGGTCTGAACGGTCATGGACATCTCCTCCTTGTCATGGTGTTTCTTCCTCGGCGGCTCGTCAGGACCAAGTCACGACGACCCGCGTGTGTTTCTTGTCCAACACGAGCCCGCCCTGCGGAAGCTGTTCGTCCGGCGTCGCGGACGGATAGGCCCCGATCCGGGCGGACAGGCTCTGGCCGTCCCAGGACCGGATGCGCTGCAGCACCTGCTCCATCAGCCGTCCGGCGTCGGGGCCGTGCCCGTAGACCCCGAACTCGCGCGCCGACGGGTCGTCGGCGACGGGCCGCAGACCGAGGTAGGCCAGGCTCTCGCCCGTGGCGACGGCGGGCACACCGAGCGGCCAGGCGTGCGCCACGATGTCCTGCGACTGCGCTTGCCTGCTCGCCATGAGCAGGCCGAAGCCCGGCAGGCCCAGCGCCATCCACAGGTGCAGACCGTCGAACCGACCCTCGCCGCCCATCGTGACGTTCGACCACGCCTGCGCACGCGGCTTCGTGAGCACCTCGCCCAAGCGGTCGACATCCACACCAAGGGCGTTGTCCAGCCGCAGTACCACGTCGTCACCGTGCAGCGGGATGGTCAGCTCGCTATGGGCACCCAGCCCGCGCATCGGCACGAAGGCACACAGCTCGTAGTCCCGGCTGACCAGGTGGTCACCGACTCGTTGGAACACCACCGACCGCGTCAGGCTGCGCAACAGCAGCGGGACGCTGATCCTGCCGTCCTCCGCCAGCTGCTCCCACCATGCCCGCGGCAGGTCCCACGCGGCGACGGTGACGATGATTCGGTCGAACGGCGCATGCCGGGGCACCCCGTGTTCGGCGTCGGTCTCCACCACGTTCACCGCGTGGTATCCGGCCGCGGTCAGGCAGTCGCGCGCCCGGGTCACCACCTCGGGGTCGATGTCGACCGTGGTGACCTCGCCGGTCGGACCGACCAGCTCGGCGATCAGCGCCGCGTTGTAGCCGCCCGATCCGATCTCCAGCACCCGCATGCCCGGTCGGATGTCGGCCTGCTCCAGCATCATCGCCTGGATGTGCGGGGCCGACACCGTACTGACGGCTTCGCCCTGCTCGTTGCACCTGGTCAGCAGCGTGCCCTGGGCCGCATACGCCTTGTCCAGCGGCTCACCGGGACCGAACAGGTGCCGCGGCACCTTCGACAGCGCGGCGACCACGGCGTCGCTGCGCGCGGCACCCATCTCGCGCAACTGGTCGACCATCGCCTGACACAGCGCCTCAGGGCTGGACGCCGCAGCGTCCGCGCCGGCATCAATGTCACTTGCAGTGTTCACCGATCACCTTTCCCGAAATTCATCGCCGTCGGTGTGGGTCTCACGGCCGCTGGTCCTTCATCGCACGTCGCAGAACATCGCTTTCTAGCGCCGTTCCAGTCCTGCGGGACGCGTTAGGGCGGCACACAGCGGCAGCGACAGTTCACGTCGGTCGAGCCTGATAACGCCGTCAGGGGTGGGGGACTCACTTGAGGGCGTGGTTCAGGACACCGGCGGCTTGTTGGGTGGCGTTACGCAGCCGACCTTGGAGTTGTTCTGGGATCGTTCCTTGCTGTAGTCCGGCTGATGCGGCGAGATTTTTCAATGCCGTCACATGCCGTAATGGCGAGGATGGCCTGTTGGCGTGGTCGTCGAGCACTTCACGGGCGGCGTAGGCGCTGCCGGAGCGGTGGGCGTCGTCTGCGGCTTCGGCGCGCAGGAGGTCGGCCTCTCGCTGGTGGGTTGTCGCGGCGAGGTGTGCGGTTGCAAGGCCGAGCCGGATGCGGAACATCGTCATGACCGGGTCGACCGCTGCCGTGCGGGCGGCCTGGACGTTGGTGATCAGCGTGTTGATCGCGGTCGGTTCGGGGTGTCCTGTGGTGATGTCGGTGTATGCGCGAAGGCAGGAGGCGATGGCGTGGTGCCACGGATGGGTGGTCGTGGCGGTGTCGATGAGGCGGAGCGCGTCGTCGCGGTGTCGTGCGCGGGCGAGGGCGATGATGCGGGTCTGGCGTGCTTCGTGCAGCAGTTCCGGCGTGTCGTCGTAGCCGGAAGCGTGGTCGGCTGCCTTGTCCCAGTCGCCTGTGGCGACGAGCGCGCGGGTTCCGTCTTCGCGCAGTGTCCGACGTAGCCATGCCTCGACGGGGGCGCGGTCGCCGCCGGGGGCGATGAACGTGTCGAACGGGATCGCCCGACCGGCGATGTCGGCGGTGCCGCCGGAGCGGACGGCGTGGTCGACCTGGACGAGGGTGTCGTAGCAGTGTTGGGGGTTGCCGGTGCGCTGGGCCAGTCGTGCGAGGTTGACCAGCGGTTGCAGGCCGGCGATGGCGGGGCGGCCGGACAGCGGCCAGGACTGGTGGAAGACGTCGAACTGTGCGAGGCAGAGTTGTTCGGCCAGGTCGGGCATGGCGCAGTCGGCGGCGATGAGGGCGGCGAGGTTCCAGGCCGCGGATGCGTCGTTGATGCGCTGGTCAGGGTCGTCGTAGCGGGCGCTGTTGGCCGCGTGTTCCTCGACGAGCCCGACGCGTGCGGGCAGGTCGCCGCAGAACTGGCGGCCTTGCTGGATCAGCGGGAAGCGGATGACGGCCTGATCCAGGCTGGGCGCGGATACCGGACCCGAGGAGGCGGGGGTCGGGCTCAGGGTGCGTGGCGCGGCGGGTTGGCCGGTGGGGCCGAGGATGGCGTGACGGGCCGAGTGGGCGAGGATCGCCTGGGTACGGGCGGTGAGTCCGAGGCGGTTCCAGTGGAAGATCACGTGGTAGCTGAGGACGTCGCGGAGTCCGCGCGTGAGGTGTCCGGTGCGGTTGGCCTCGGCCAGGGCGCGGCCGGTGTCGCGGAACGCCGTCGCCCAGCCGGATTGCGCCGCCAGCGGTCCGTCTGCGGTGAACAGCGGTCCGTCGGGTCCGGTGTCGGCGAGGGCGAGGGTTCTCAGATTTTCCGCCATCGCGACGATCCTGTCGCTGTCGATGTCGGAGGGCAGGGGGCGTTCGGCACTGACGCGGTCCCAGACGTCGCCGCGTTCGTACCATTCCAGTGCGGCGCCGTTGCGCATCAGCGTCCCGCACAGCAGGATCGACAGTTCCCTGCGTCCCAGTCCGGTTCCACCGGCCGCGGCGAGTTCCAGGACACCGCGGCTGTCCACGGTGAACAGGCGGTGCCCGGCGTCGAGGGCGCCGGCGCCGCCGAAGGCGGCGGTCTCGGCTTCGTAGAGGCCGGGCCACCAGGCGTCGATGTGGCCTGTTGCGGCGAGTTCGTCGAGCGTGGTGGCGAGTTCGGTGATCGCGTCGTGCCCGTGGCCGGGGCGCAGTCGTAGCCGCCAGCAGGGGTGTTTGCGCATGAACCACCACGCGGTGATCGCGCCGCTGTGTTCGGCGCGGGTCAGTACCGGCAGCAGGTGGGTTGCCGTGCTGTGTTCGGCGCGGGTCCAGTCCTGGAAGCGGAGGTAGACCTGCTGCCAGGAGCCGGTCCGGTTGGCGGAGAGCGCGTCGCGACCGGCCTGGCGGTAGATCGCCGCGGCGGCGGCGAGTTCATCGGGGGCCAGGCCGGACGTCCCGGCGGTGGTGTCGAGGTCGTCTCCGGCCAGGACGCGCCAGATGGCGGCTTCGGCCGGGGAGGATGCCGGGGTCAGTCGATCAGCAGGCATGCGTCCCATCCGCAGCTCGGGGCGGTGTCGGTGGCGGCGGTGTGCAGCGCCAGGGCTATGCCGGCGGTGCCGTTGAGCAGGCCGGGGCCGTGCTGGTGCGGTCGTGCGGCTGCGGCGAGCAACGCGTCGGCCAGGCGTGGCAGCTGTTCGTGCAGGGCGGGGGTAGTGGCGTCGGCGGCGGCGCGCCAGAAGGTTTGGAAGGTGCCAGCCAGGCCGTGGCAGAGCCCGGCGTCGGTGAGCCGCGCGAGTTGGGTGTCGTCGCCGAGGCACGCCAGCAACGCGCGCTCGTAGTGGTCCTGGAGAACGTGGTCGCCCAAGGCGATGGCGGCCAGTTGCCCGGCGCGGGCGATGCCGGGGGTGCCGTAGCACCAACTGGGTCGACCTGGCCCTGTCTGTCGGGTGCGCCCGGTGCGCAGTTCGATGATGTCGAGGTGTTCGGGCCACCAGGGTCCGGCATCGCCGTCGCGCCGCCAGTGCTCCAGCCACTGACAGATGTCGATGATCGCCTGGTGGTGCCCCTCGACGGTGATGCCACGACGGGCGGCGTGGGCGAGCAGCGCCAATGGGCCGGTGATGCCGTGTGCGGCGCCGAAGTTGGCGTGGCCGCGGTGTCCCGGCGGGGTTTCGCGGTGCGGGTCGTGGCCTACCCACCAGCCGGGGAGGACCTCGTTGTCGACGGTCAGCGGCCGAGTGAGCGCGACCAGGTAGTGCAGGATCCGTTCCAGGGCGCTGCCGCCGGGATCGCGTCGCAGCAGCAGCGCGCCGAGTCCGGACAGGCCGGAGAAGACGTCGTACTCGCCGAAGGCGGCCGGTCGTGCGGTGTCGGTGCGGGCCAGGGCGTTGTGGGCGCGGCGGTGGGCGAGTCGTGTGACCGGGGCGTCGAGGTCGGCCAGGCCGGTGCGGTAGCGGTCGCTGCTGCCGGCGGCGGCGTCCAGGACGAAGAGCAGGGCCGGTGCGCCGAGGAACAGGGCGGCGGAGTCGTGGTCGCTCAGGGGCGTGGTGGCGGCGGCGCGGATGTGGGCGTGCGCGGTCTGCCAGGTGTCCAGTCCCGACCTGGCGCGTTCGATGTGGGCAAGGGCGATGCCGGCGCTGCCGGTGGCGAGGTCCTGCGCGGCCCAGTCGTCTGCCGGTGTTCTCGGCGGTGGGGTGTGCAGGAGCCGGGCGTGGTGTTCGGCGGCGTGGGCCAGGCTCGCGGTGGTCGTCATTTCGTCGCTCCGCTGTGGGCTTGCCGGTGCAGGGCGAGAGCTCGGGCCAGGCGGCCGGTGACGGCTTCGGAGGCGGGGTGGGCGCCGACGGCACGCAGGTGGTGCAGGTGCAGCAGCGGCTCCAGCACGCTGATCGGGTCTCGTTGCTGTGACAGTGCCGCGGCATAGTCGGCCATCGCCTGTGCCCGCAGGCTCCAGGCGTGGATCACCGCCTGACCGGCCGGGGTGTCGGCCAGCGGGCCGAGGCGGTCGGCCAGGGCGATGGTCTGCTCGCGCAGTTCGGGGTCCAGATGACCGCCGGTGCGGCCGATCTCGCGCAGCAGCCAGGCCCGCCCGCCGGCGGGGTCCCCGGCCAGGGCGGTGGTGAGGTCGAGGAAGCTGGCTGCGGTGATGGCCTGGGGGCGCAATCCGGCGGCCCGGGTTGCGCGGATCTGGGCGAGGGCGGCGGCCGAGTCGGCGGCGAACCCGACCAGCGCGGCGTCCAGGGCGGCGCCGTGGCCGTAGCGCCCGGTCGGTGGCTGCCAGTCGGCGATCGTGAGGCCGGAGGCCAGGTGGTCGTGGTGCAGGTGCCGGGCCCAGGCCGCGGTGTTCTCGGCGGCGTCGGCGAACAGCCGTGGGGCGGGGATGTGCAGGAAGATCGCGAGGTGTTGGTCGGCGCGGTGGTCGCTGAGGTCGCGGTGGCGGTGGAACCACCAGGCCGGTGGGTTCGGTCCGAAGGAGTTCAGCAGGGTGGGCAGGTGGTCGGTGATGATCTCGTCGAAGCGTTCGGGGTGGGCGTGCAGGCGCAGCGCGAGGATGGGCGATGCCGCCGGGAGATGGAGGTCGGCGGTAGCGACGACGGGTGGCGGTGTCGTGATGCGCGTCGCCGTCGGGTCCGGGGCCTGGGTGCGGGACAGGATCAGCAGCACCTCGTGCGCGCGGCCGATCCAGGCCAGCTCGCCCGGTGCGGCGCACTCGCGCAGCTCCAGGCGGCCGCCGCGGTCCAGTCGTGTGCGCAGCAGCATCCGGTGTGCACGGTGGCGCAGGTCGATCGGCTGAACGCGGTCGTGGTCGACCAGGGCGACGTGGTCGGGGACCCGCCAGCGCGCCCGCCAACCCGACAGCTCGGCCTCCCACAGGCGCTCGCTGGCGCTGCGGGCGGGCAGTTGGTCGGCTCTGAGCTGCCAGCGGGCCGGGGACAGGATGGTGCGGCGGTAGCGCACGCGCGGCAGGTAGGGCAGCGCGCCGGCCGCGCCGAAGGAGAAGGCACCGTAGGTCGGGAAGCACGCGGTGGCGACCTCGGACAGGAACCGGGCCAGCGGCGCGGTGTGGTGGGCGGTCTCCAGCGCGCTGGCGACGTAGGGGATGACCCGCTTGCCGGTGGAAAGCTGGATCAGGTGCAGATCCGCGCCCTCGGCGGTCACCGCGAGATCGGCCGGCTCGATCACGCCCGGACCGGGTGCGCGGTGCTCGGCGATCGGGATCACCGTCGGGGCGAGCCTGCTCGTGCGGGCGACGTTCTCGCTGCGCCGCCAGCGCGGAGCGAACGACAGTTGCGCTGTGACGGTGTCCGGTCCGGGTTCCTGGAAGGTTCGGCGGATCTCGGCGAGGTCGGCCTCGGGAAGGAGGTGGGCACTCCTGCCGACCATGCTGCCGGCCGGCCGGGGGGTGCCGGTCAGTTCCAGCACGAACCTCCCGGCTGACACATCCTGCGGACAGTCGGCGCGGATGGTGAAGGCGACTTCCGTGCGCACAGGTAACCGCTCCGGGGCAAGGGGCGCGCTGGCCAGGTGGTCGACGAGGTCGTCGGTGAGGACGATCTCGTCGCCGGTCATGGTCGCCTGCTGGACCAGGGCCAGCAGCTTGTCGTCGCGCTCGGACATCTGCCGCGGTCCGCGCTCGCGGCCGGAGCCGAGGTAGCCGGCCGGCAGCCCCAGCCCGCTGTCGGCGACCAGGTCCAGGACCGGGACCAGCGCGCCGGTGCCGTACCGGGCGCGGAACGCGGTCTGGTACTCCCGCCACGGTGGCAACCCGCCCAGGTGGGGCGAGAGTCGGTACAGCACGGCCACCGCGTCCCGGGCCTCGCGCGCCACCGCCTCGGGCAGCACCGCTTCGCAGTCGGCGATCGTGTCGACCAACAGCGGCGTGCGCTGCGCCGGGGCGATCGCCGCCATCCGGTCGGCCACCCCCGGCGGCACGGCGGCGAACACGCCGTCGGCCAGGGTGTCGCGGATCCCGTACAGCTCGGCGACCAGTCCCGCGACCTCCGGTATGTCCTCGGCGGCGGCGGTTCGCAGCACGGCGCACACCGCGCCCAGTGCGTCGGGTTCGGTTATCGGGATGTGCAGCGCGGTGATCAGGAACTGCTGGTCGACCAGGCCGTGCAGGACGGTGTCGATCTGTTCGGAGCTGGCCGCCGGGGACCGGTCCGCGAGCTTCCGGCGCAGGTCGCCGAACGGGATCGGCGCGGTGGCAGCCTCCAGCGCCGCGACTGCGGGCCGCGTGGCGCGCACCGAGACCTCAATGAGCGCTTCGGCGCCCGGGGCGTCCTCGGGCGGCAGGCCGGGCGCGACCAGTCGCCCTCCCCGCACGCAGAGCGCGTTGTTCGCCACTACCGGCAGCCGCTCCAGCAGCTCCCGGCAGCGGTGCAGCCTCGCCGTCACCTCGGCCAGCCAGCCGCCGTCCGCCCGGACCGACAGGCGGTGCACGCCTCCGGCCCGAACCGTGGTTCGGCCGCCGATCCTCACCGGTCCGATGCCGGCCAGCGACCCCAGTGGCGTGGGGCGTCGCTGCCAGCGCAGCAGGTAGGCCGCCAGCGCGGTGGCGGCGCGGCAGACCGAGGAGGCATCGCGGGAGGGGGCGGTGACGAGGGCATCGATCCGGTGGCACAGTGCCGGACTGACCGCGCCGAGCGCGACACGGACGTCCTCGCGTTTCCACATCCGTGCCGTCCACGTCGCAGCCGATGTCGCGTCGGAGAGGTCAAGGTCATGTGGCAGGTCCAGGCCACCAGGGGCGGTACTGACCCGCAGCAGCCCCACGCCACCCCACTGCCACCCTGCCGCCAACCCCACATCCGCCCCCTCGATCCGATGCCGATCGCACTGCCTCCCGGCCGCCGAGGGACACCTCGACGGCCGGGAGGAGCGCTGATCAGAACTGGTTGTTGCCCTGCGAAGTGCACGCACTCGCGCCATTGGCGCAGGTGCTACCGCACCCGTCGTCGGTGGGACAGTTGTTGCCGTGCGGCACCGCCTGGTACGTGAGCACCGGGCGGATGTCCAACTCGAACTCGTCCTCGGCGGGCACCTCCAGCAGCGCTGTCGCACTGCCGGGGGGCTCGATCGCTACTACGGTCACGGTTCTCCTCTACTGGTGGTTGGGGTGGTGTAGGACGTCGCGGCCGACGGTGTTCGCGGGCCGTGGCCAGGTGATCAGGACCCGGCTGTGGCGCTTGCCGACGGCGAAGTCCGCCGCCGGGAGCCGCTCCTCGGGGGTGGCCGTCGGGTAGACGAGGTACTGCGGTCCCGGGCCGCCGCGGTGGTCGCGGTCCCAGATCCGCAGCTGTTCGGCGACGAGTTCGGCCAGGGCTGCGGGGTCCGGGCCGTAGGCGTGGACCTCCAGCGTGAGGTCCTGCCCGCCGAGCTTGCGAGAGGCCACGTACGCCAGGTTGGCGCTGTCGACGGCCGCCATCCCGGTGTAGATGCCGCCCAACGGTCGGGACGACGCCTCGTTCGCCGTGTGATCGACCATGATGCGGCAGAACCCGGGGACCGTGGTGGCCAGCCACATCTGCATGGTCGCCCACGGCTCCCCGAGACGAAGCCCGGCGCCGCTGTCCACCACCAGCGGCTCGTACTCCAGCACGCCGTCCAGCCGTGACGGGTCGGCCGGGGCCTGCTCGTCGAAGACCAGCCTGACCGCGCCCTCGCGCAGCACCAGTTCGGCGCTGTCGTGGGCGCCGACACCCTGCATGGGCACGAACCCGAACAGTCGGGCCGACTCGCTGACCAGCCGATCGCCCTCGCGCACCAGGGCCACGGTGCGCATCAGCCCCATGACCTTGAGCGGAACCACGAGCAGGCCGCCCTCGACGAGTTGGTCGATCCAGGCCGGCGGCACGTCCCACGACCCGACGGTGACCAGGATCCGGTCGTAAGGCGCGTGCTCCGGCACGCCGTACTCGGCGTCGGCCAACACCACATTGACGTGCGGGTATCCGGCCTGAGTCAGGAACCGCGAGGTCCGCTCGATCACGAACTCGTCGATGTCGACGGTCGTCACCCGGCCACTCGGCCCGACCATCTCGGACAGGTAGGCGGCGTTCATCCCGCCGGAGCCGATCTCCAGCACGTTCATCCCCGGCTCGATCCGGGCCTGCTCCAGCATGTGTGCCTGCGCATCCGGCGCGGACAGCGAACTCAACGGCCGCCCGTGCTCGTCCCTCTTGGTCACCAGCCCGTTCCACGGCTCGTAGACCGCGTCGAGAGCGGCCTCCGGAGCGAAGGTCTCGCGGGGAACCGCTCGCATCACCGCCTGGACGCGCGCGGAGACGATCGTGCCCGCCTCCAGAAGCGCATCGACGGTCTGGTTGCGCAGTGTGGTGGCTTGTTCATCCGGCGTCGTTCCAGTCACGGGATGTCCTTCACTGTCGAATTTCATAGTGGTGTGGCTGCTGATCCGATCGGCGGTTGTTTGCGTTTCGTATCGCGCGACTGCTGTCCGGGACGGCATACGGCGAGTGGCGCATGCCGCCGATCCGATGATTGCGGTGCGCGAAGATTCCGTACTCGTACAAACGGAACGTGAAACTTACTCCTCTGTGGTGCCGGTGGCCGGATCTCGTCAAACCGTATCGCCGTGATCACTGAACGCGATCATCCGGTGGTGTTGCCGGTGCTGTCTTACCGGGGTTTTCGCCGCTGACACTTGCGTCTTTCGCAACCGGCGTGCGCTGTGGTCCGGGAGGTGGGGGAACGCCGCGGAACGTTCCCCCACCTCTGGCAGCCCGCCGACGGTGCGCCCGTGGCCTGGTCGGCGGAGGTGGCGTGTCACGCCGCGCTGGTCGGGGGCGCGGCGGGTTCGACGGCGATCAGGTGCCGGTGGGCGGTGGCCCGGATCCGGCAGCTCGGGGTGCGACCACGTCGCCACCGGGGACGGCAGGGACAGCGGCCCTTCGAGTCGGGCCGGTGCTGCTCGATCAGGTCACGCACGGTGGCCGTCAGCTTCGGCAGTTCACCGGCCAGGATTGCTGTCCGGGTGGCGTCGTCACCGAGGACGAGCATGTGTTCGAGGTAGTCCAGATGACCGGTGAGGTCGCCGTGCGATTCGGCGGTCAGGGCTTCATCCATCAGTGGCTCCCGGCATGTGCTGGGTCGGCTGGTCGGAGGTGGTCGGGGTAGCCGGCCAGAGGACGGGGTGCAGTTCCAGCGGCACGAGGTAGCCGACGGGAATGCCCAGGACCGCGAGGTCGCGGGCCGCGGTGTCGAACGGATCGCAAGGCCACGGCAGGGTGCGGCACACCGCGCAGCGCGCGTGCTCCTCGGGCGGCGGCAGGTGGGTGGTGACGGCCTCGACGGCATCGCCCGCCCGGCCCAGCGGGCTGTCCACGGCCACGGGCAGCGCCACGATCGCGCGCCACTGCTGGGCCACGACGGCTACAGGTCCGCGATGACAGGCGTTGTGGTGGGCAGTCGCCGCCGTCCGCTGCGCAGGTCGACCAGCAGGTCGTCGTAGGCGTTGGACAGGGCTGCGACCTCGTCCATCGCGGTCCGTGTGGGGTGCCCGACCGGTACGCGGCGCGACGCGGGCACGCCTGCGTGCAGCTGCTGCCAGCGCGCCCAGGTCAGGGCCATGCGGTCCACGAGCCGGCCCAGGGTCTCGGTGTGCAGCAGGGCCGCCGTGGACGGTTCGGGCACCGCCTCGGCGGCCCAGTGGTCGATCTGCTCGATCAGGGGCGCGCGGGCGTGCGCGCAGTCGATCAGGACCCGAGCGGAGGCCGCGAGCACGGCGTCGCCCGCCTGGGTCTCGTGGGCCGTCCGGAGTGCTTCGGCCCGTTCCTGGTGGCGGCGGGCCAGCACCGTGACCACCACCAGCACGGGGTGGTCGTCGGTCGGGTGTCCGGCGCCGAAGGCCCGCAGGATGTCGTGCCCGGTGGGCAGCAGCAGCGCGTCGTTCGGGTGCAGTGTCGCGGTGACCACGGCGTCCACCTCCGGGTGCAGCGTCAGGGCAGGTCAAGCGGTGTTGCTCGACGGTGCCGCACTTCTTCGGGTCGAGGGAAGACGCGGAGGTGTCGTGCATCGCTGATCGTCCGGTGATCAGCGGGGCTGATCAGCTTGGCTGATCACGGCGGTACATCGGCCGAGGGGGCCGCTACGGTGACGGTGAACGAGCCGCGGGAGGGTCCATGAACGTCGGCAGCGGCGAGGACCGGCCGATCAACTCGGTCGTGTGGCATGACCACGACATGCGCGCAGCGCTGGCCCGGCGGGACATCGGCCGGGTCTACCGGCTCTTACGGCGGTTCGGGGTGTCCCAGCGACAGATCGCAGCCGGCACGGGGCAGGGGCAGTCGGAGATCTCGGCGATCGTCAACGGGCGTCAGGTCCAGGCATACGACGTGCTGGAACGCATCGCCGACGGCTTGGGCATCCCTCGGGGTTATATGGGTTTGGCGTACACCGGCGAGGCGGTCCAGGACATGGCGGTCTCATCCGGTCTCCACCGCACGAAGGACGACTTCATGCTCGAACGTCGCGGCTTCCTCGGTCTGATCAGCAAGATCGTCATGGGGGCGGCGCTCACGCAACCCGAGTTGGACCTGCTCACCGTGGGCACGACCGCCACACCGGTACCCGAGCGCCTGAGCGCGACCGACGTCGACCAGGTGCGCGCCCTGACCGCGGCACTGCGTTCCTACGACGCCGCGCACGGCGGCGGCTCCTGCCGCGACGCCATCCTCGCCCACACCCACTGGGCGCAGTCGTTGCTCAACGCCTCGGCCACCGACGAGGTCCGGACCAGCCTGCTGTCGGCAATCGCGGAGGCCAAGACGCTGGCCGGATGGACGGCGCACGACCTCGGCCTGCAAGGCGATGCCCGGCGCTGGCTCGGCCAGGCGGTCCGTGATACCCGGGACGCCGGCGACCCGGCCCACACCGCGATCGTGCTCTACCACCTGGGACGTGTTCCCCTGGACAACGACGATCCGGCCGAAGCACTCAAGCTGTTCCAACTCGGCCAGATCGCCGCACAGGACTCCCACTCCTCGGTCGCCGTCTCCCTGCTGCTCACCCACGAAGCGCTGGCCTACGCCCACCTCGGGGACACCCGGCAGGCCATGACCGCCCTGCGCCGCGCCGAGGACGAATACGCTCACGCCACCGACGACCAGCACCAGGAGTTCCTGCGGTTCTTCGACCACGCCGCCCTGCAGACCAGCGCCGCCCGCATCCACAGCCACCTCGGCCTCACCGACGCCGTGTACCGTGCCACCGCCATGCAACGTCTCCGGCGCGCACTCGACGATGCCCCTGCCGACCGGGTCCGTCAGCGCGCGTTCAACCTCGCCTGGCTGGCCACCTGCGCGCTGGCGGAGGGCGACCTGTCCGCCGGGGTCGAGCTCGGCGCCCAAGCCCTCGATGCCGTGCGCGCTGTGCAGTCGACCAGGCTGCTCGACCACCTCAAGCCGCTGGAGGAGGAAGCCGGACGGCATGGCGGCACCAGCGACGTGCGGCAACTTCACCACGAAGTCCGGCTGCTGCGCACGGCCGCCTGATCCTGCTTTCCGGTGAACCTCCGATGTCGGCGCGGGCGGTGATCGTGTGCCGCGTGGGCGCCGGGTCGGGGCGGTCACGGGCGACGGAGCGGACTGCGCATCGTCGTGGCGGTGACCGTGGGGCGGCACAGCCCATCGCCCCGGTGTTCGTCGAGGTCGTCGTGGACGCATCCGCCGGTGAGTTGCGTGGCGCAGGCTGAATGAGCCGACACACGTCGGCTGTACTCGGCTGGACGTGCCGGTGGTCGGCGATCGGCCGCTCCGGCTGTGGAGGTGGCACAGTGAGTCGCACTGCCCGGTTGAGCGTGGTCGAGCGCAAGGCGGACGAGGCGGTGGCGGCGGTGCGGCACGCCGAGCAGCTGTGGGCCGATGCCCACACCGGCCTGCTGGAGGCGCTGCGCGGTTCGGCACGCTACGACCTGGCCGACCAGTGGGCAGCCGTGGGCGTCGAGGACGGCTTCGATCCCGAGCACCCCTTCAAGGCCGTGTTCGGCGCGTTCGCGGCGTGGCGGGAGGCGCTGGAGGCGTTGCCGGCCAGGCTGCGCGAATCCGAGTCCACGGGCACCGCGCCACCGGCGGCCGTGCCGGCGCGTACGGCTCCGCGGCGACGGGACAACGCGCAGGCACCCGAACCGGTGCTCGGACGAGTGCCACAGTCCCGGTCCGAGGCGGTCGATCACGCCACCGCTCGCGACGGCTCCCGATACCCGCCGCAGGCGCAGTGGGCCGTGGACGATCTGCCTCGCCGGGTGCGGCGCGGCGCCGAGGGGGAGAGGACCGTGGGCCGGGTGCGTGTGGGCGAGGTCGACCACGGCACCATGACCTCCGGCCGGGACGGCACCTGGAGTCCGGCCGTCGAGGCGCGCATGGCCCGGCTCGGCGTCGTCACCATGCGGTTGGGCCAGCACGTCGAGATGAAGGCCGCCCACCTGCTGGTTGGACACCCCGGCCACCCACGCCGAACTCGTGATCAACCACCAGACGTGCGGCTCGCCGGGCTTCCAGCTGGGCACGGCCGCCTGCCACCAGGTGCTGCCCAGGTACCTTCCGAAGGGCAAGACGTTGACCAGTTCGGCCGGGCCGGGACGCCCCGTGCGGGTCGCCAGGCCGTCGCGACCCTTCCGCCGGTAGGCGCGCCACCAGGTGCCCACCGACCGTTCGGAGACCCCGAATACCTCCGCGGCCTGCCGATAGCCCTCGACCTTCCCGGCCTCCAACGCCGCCACCACCCACAACGCAGCACCTCACGCTCCGCGGGCGACAACCGGTGCGCACCCTCGACCTCGATCACGAGTGATCAACCTGCCGGAAGACGATCACTTTCGGCTCAATAACGGCATCGGGTCATCCAAGCAGGTCGTCACGCGCATGATGCGCCGACCTGGCCCGGCTACCCTTGGAGTGACCGAGGAGGTGCGCGTGGACATCAACGACAACCACATCGGCCGGCGGCTCCGCGAGGTTCGGTCATGGCGGCAGCTCAGCCTGACCGCCGTCGCCGGGCTCGCCGGGATCAGCGCCCCGTATCTGTCGAGGATCGAACGCGGCCTGCGGCCGGTAACGAAGCGGTCGACGCTCGAAGCGCTGGCCAGCGCGCTCCGGGTCGCCCCCGCCGAGCTGACCGGCGCACCGCACGCGCCGAGCGAACCCTTCGACGTCGAGGCGCAGGCGGGTCTGCTCAGCCTGGAGACCGCGCTGGAGCTGTTCGAACTTGGCGACGACCCGGGCGTGCCCGTGCGGGACTGGCCGCAGATCGCCGCCGACGTCGAGCACCTGACCGATCTGACGCACGTGCACTCCGACTACTCGGCGCAGGGGCGGCTCGCGCCGAAGCTGATCGCCGAGCTGCACGCCGTCTACGTGCGGCACCCGCAGCGGCGGGACGACGTGCTGCGGGCGTTGATCCGCTGCTACGACGCCGCCATGTGGACCACCAAGCGCCTGGGCGGCCGTGGCCTGCCGCTGCTCGCCGCCCGCCTGGCGGCGCGGTGCGCGGAGGAACTGGACGCCCCGGCCTGGCGCGGGTTCGCCGCCTGGCTGCGCGGCGACGCGGCCGGGCCGCTCTCCCGCTCCCAGCAGTACCGCCGGGCGGTCCGCACGGCGGACGAGCTGGTCCCCGATCTCGACGATCCCGACGTGCTCCAGTCCTACGGGGTGCTGCACCTGTCCGCCGCGTTGGCGTCGGCCGCGCAGTCGGACCGCGACACCGCCGCCGTGCACCTCGCCGAGGCACAGGACGCGGCCGACCGGCTCGACACGGAGGTGGGCTCGTTCGCCGGAATGTGGTTCGGCCGGGCCAACGTCGGGGTATGGCGGGTCACCCTCGCCACCGAGTTCGGGGATGGCCCGAAGGTCGCCGAGATCGCGAAGGACGTGCACCCGGAGGTGATCCCCTCGCCGGGGCGGCAGGCCGAGTTCTACGCCGACCTGGGCCGCTCGCTGATGACGGGGGCCGCCACGCGTGAGCGCGGTCTGGCGATGCTGTTGCACGCGGAGCGCCTGGCCCCACAGCGCGTCCGCAACGACGTGTTCGTCCGGGAGGTCGTCAGCGACCACCTCCGCCGCGCGCAGCGCGACTCCGGCGGCCGGGAGCTGCGCGGCCTGGCGTGGCGGATGGGCGTCGCTCCGACCGGGTGAATCCGCAGAGCCGTTATTAAGTCAAAAGTGTTCGGTTGCCTACATGTGCGTAGCGGACGTGCGGGGCCCGGAAGTAGCCGCGGACGATATGCGACTGTCGCTGGCGACGGCGCAGGAACCGACGAGTCTCGTGGGCGAGCCGGCCGGCGTTGTGGGCCCGGGAGGCGTTGGCATTGCGTTTCAGGTCGGCGTTGAGCAGCTCGTCCGGGTTGAGCTCGGGGCTGTAGCCGGGCATGTGGTGCAGCTCGATGCGGTCGGTGTTGGCCTCGAGCCAGGCGCGAACGGCCTTGCTGCGGTGCACGGGGTGCCGGTCGGCGACGACATGCACCTTCCTGCCCGCCTGACGGGCCACGCGGTCGAGGAATGCGGTGAACACGGTCGCGGTGAAGCGTTCGGTGAACACGGTGAACACGGTGAACACGGTGAACCACAGTGCGCCGCGTGAGGCGACCGCGGACATGACGTTGACCCGCAGCTGTTTGCCGGTCACCCGCACGATCGGCGTGCGTCCCTTCGGCGCCCAGGACCGGCCGGGCGGCGCGGCGTCCGAGCGTAGTCCGCACTGGTCGACCCACGCGATCGCCGCGCCCCCGGCCTTGGCGCGTGCCTCGATCGCCGGGTAGTCCTCATCGAGCCATGCGCGTACGGCGGCGGGCTGCTGCTCGTAGGCGCGGCGGGCCGGGTGCTGCGGGGTGAAGCCATGCCGGCGCAGCCACAACCCGACGCCCTGCTCGGTCATGTCCGCGCCGACGACCAGCCGGATCAGCTCGACCACCGCTTGGCGGGTCCACAACGGGCCGCCGATCAGCAACTCCTCCGGGCTGTAGTCGGCCATCGCCGCGAACAGCGCGCCCCGGTCCTCCGCACTGATCAGCTCGGCGGGACCGGGACGCCCCCGGCGGGTCGCCAGGCCGCCGCGACCGTCCTGCCGGTAGGCCTGCCACCAGGTGCCCACCGACCGCACCGAGACCCCGAACACCTCCGCCGCCTGCCGGTAGCCCTCCACCTGCCCGGACTCCAGCGCCGCTACCACCCGCAACCGCAACACCTCCTGCTCCGCAGGCGACAACCGGTGCGCACCCTCGACCTCGACCACCCGGCCAGCCTGCAGGCAACCGATTACTTTCGATTCAATAATTCGGCTCCTGTGACTGGTTGGGTTTTTCAATTGCGAACTAACGTGTTTGGGCGGAGCGCGCCGGGTGGCGGCTGTTTCGGAAATTGGCGGAAAGCCGGAAACGTGCGGAAAGGAGAACATGGTCGCGCCGGTTGTCTTCCGCGACACCATGTCGCGGGCCTGGTGGTCAGGGAGAAACTCGGATGCGTACCTCCTCCGCGCCCACTCGCTCGAACCGGGACCGGCGTCCCGTCGCCGTCCGGTCGCACGCCGCCCGCCGGCCGGGCTCCCGGCCACCCGCCTTTACCGTGCTGCGGCTGTTTCCGGCCGAACGTGAAGTGCTGTTCTCCCACGGCACGGTGGAGGGATAGTCGTGCGCAGGCCGCGGATCAAGTTCGCGCACCGGCCCGTCCGCTATAGCGACGGTCACATCCGGCTCGGCGGGATCGTACCCGGCATCCGGTTGGACCTCGCCGACGACGGCGGGTGGTTGTGGGTGCTGCTCGGACTGCTCGACGGACGGATCTTCGACGCGGTCGTCACCGCCATGCGTGACCGGTTCCCGGGCACGACCGAGGAGTTGGTGCGCGCGGCGGTGGCCGACCTTGAACTGGCCGGCCACCTGGAAGAAGCTGAAGCGCCGCCTGCCGGGGTCGACCGGGACAGGTACAGCCGAAGCGTCGAGCTGTACAAGTGGATGGACCTCACGCCCGGCCGTTCCGGCTGGGACGTCCAGGACGCGCTTGCCGGCTCCTCCGTCGTGATCGTCGGACTCGGTGGCGCGGGCTGCGTGGCGGCGATGAACCTCGTGCAGTCCGGTGTCGGCCGGGTGCACTGCGTCGACCGCGACGTGGTGGAGCGCTCCAACTTCAACCGGCAGCTGCTGTACCAGGAGGCCGATGAAGGGGCGTTCAAGGCCGAGGCGGCGGTGCGTCGGTTGCGCGCGCACAACTCGACCATCGACATCAGCGGCGAGGTGCTCGACGTGACCGGCCCGGACGTCCTGCGCGGACTCGCCGCGGGCTTCGACGTCCTGCTGCTGACCGCCGACAAGCCGCGCGACATCCGGTCGTGGGCCAACCGCGCGTGCCTGGAGACCGGCACGCCGTGGGTGTGCAGCGGCTACCACGGGCCGCTCGTCAGCATCGGCCTGTTCGTCCCGGGTACGGGGCCGTGCTTCGAGTGCGGGGCCGCGGAGGAACGCGCCCGCCTTGCCCGGCTGCCCGAGCGGACCGAGTGGCCTCCGGCCGCTGGTGTGGAGGCACCCCACGCGGCGAACGCCATCACGGTGGGGTACGCGGGCAACGCCGCCGCGCACGCGGTGATCAGCCTGATCACCGACGTCCCACCCCCGGTGGTCAACGTCCGGCGCGGGTTCAACGTCGTCACGTCGCGGATGGTGCCCGTCGCCGTGCTCGACGCGCCGAGTCCGCTGTGCCCCGCGTGCGGACCGGGTCAGTAGCGACCGGGTCGGGGGTACGACATCGCACGGACCCGTTCACGCAGGGGTTCGGCCCGGGGATCGCCGAGGCGGGTGAGGATTTCGGCCGCTTCCAGCAGGCAGCCCCGGGCGGCGTCGACCTCGCCTCGGTGCTCGTGGGAGAGCGCGACGGTGTGCAGGGCGTCGACGAGGTAGTTGTCCGTCGCGACGGCCTCCCGGTACACGTCGATGGCCCGTTCGCCGAACTCGACGGCCGCCTGGTGGTCGCCCGCGCACTGGTGGGCGACCGCCACGTCGTGCAACGCGTAGCCCACGCCCACGGGGTCGTCGCCCGACCGGCGCAGCACCAACTCGCGTTCGGCGTGCGCGACGGCGTCGGCGTGCTTGCCCAGCCCGGCGCTGATCCGGCTGAGATTGGACTCCACGACGGCCTCGACGTAGCCGCTGCCTCGAACCAGCGGCAACGCCCTCAGGTAGTGGTCGCGCGCCTCGACCAGCCTCCGCTGCAACGTCCGGCTGTGCCCCAGGCCGCACAGCGCCTTCCCGAGCTGCAGACGGTCGCCGCCGGCCACCGCGTACTCGACATTGGCAGCGAGGTCCGCGTCGGACTCCTCCCACCTGCCCAGCAGCTGGTAGGTGTCCGCGCGCCGGCGCAGGAACGCCATCTCGGCCTCGACGTCACCACGCGCACGGGCCGCGAGCAGGCCCGCCGACTCGACCTCCAGGCGCACCGGGCACAGCGCCACCGGCCGGAACACCAGGTACCTCATCGAGGCCGCCAAGGCGACGGCGATGTCGTGCAGGTCGTGGGCGAGGGCCTGCCGCAACGCCGGCAGCAGCGTGCGGTGCTCGGTGGTGAACCAGGCCCACGCCTGGGCACGGTCGGCCGGGATCGCGGCGGGCGGCCCGTCGAGATCGACGACCACGTGCGGGTGCGCGGGGAACACGAGCCGGTCGGCGGCGAGCGCGGTGCGCGCGTACCAGGCGAGCCCGTCGCGCCTGGCCTCGGCCAGCCGCTCCACCGGGTCGTCCGCCTCGGCACGTCGGCTCGCGTACAGGTGCAGGAGGTCGTGGACGTGGTAGCGGCGATGTGCGACCGGGGTGACAAGGTTGGCGTCGACGAGGGCTTCGACGCGCCGGGCCGCAGTCCGGGGATCGGTGCCGGACAGCGCGGCGGCCGCGTCCGGGCCGAACTCCGGTCCGGGGTGCAGGCCCAGCACGCGGAACAGGCGCGCGAGGTCGTCGGGCAGGCGGTGGTAGGACCAGTCGAACACCCGCGTCACCGCGCTGCGGTCGTCGTCGGTGTCGCTCAGCGCGTCCAACCGGTCGTGCTCGATTTCCGCGACGAGGTCGGCGATCCGGCTCAGGGGTCGGGCCGCCACCCGGCCCGCGGCGACCCGCAGGGCGAGCGGCAGCCGCGCGCACAGCTC
Source organism: Saccharothrix sabaoui (assembly GCF_051756985.1). Taxonomy (NCBI): domain Bacteria; kingdom Bacillati; phylum Actinomycetota; class Actinomycetes; order Pseudonocardiales; family Pseudonocardiaceae; genus Saccharothrix; species Saccharothrix sabaoui. The sequence continues at coordinate 15,218 of NZ_JBPKJK010000007.1, read as the reverse complement.
GACCAGCCGCGCGACCGCCTGGGGCTCCCGGTCCACCCGATCGGCGCCGAGGACCCGGCGCAGCAGGGTCTCCGCCTCCGCGCGGGCGAACAGGCCCAGCGGCAACGACCGGGCGCCGTCGGTGACGGTCAGCCCGATCAGGGCGCGCCTACTGGTCACGAGTGTGACGCTGCCCGGCGTGCCGGGCAGCAGTGGCCGCACCTGCTCGGCGCTGCCCGCGTTGTCCAGCACGACCAGCACCCGCCTGGTCGCCAGCAACGACCGGTACACGGCCGACTGGTCGGCGAGGTCCACCGGGATGCGGGTCTCGGGCAGGCCCAACGCGTGCAGGATCGACACGAGCGCCGACGACGGGTCCACGGGCCGGTCCCGGTCGTGGCCGCGCAGGTTCACGAACAGGGTGCCGTCGGGGAAGCTGTCGCGCACCCGGTGCGCCCACCACACGGCAAGGGTCGTCTTACCGACGCCAGGGGGGCCCGCCATCACGCACACCGGGCTCGCAGCGGACGCGGTCAGCAGCGCATCCAGGGCTGCCGTCTCCGCGGCCCGACCGGTGAAGTCACCGGATGCGACGGGCAGCTGCCGCGGTACGGGCACGGTGTCGGGCACCGGCAGGACGACCTGCTCGATGACACCGGCCTGCACGACGGTGCCCGCCACCATCCCGCTGATCTTGTTGTGAACGTTGGATAATCGGATCACGAGATCGAGTCTCACCGTTTCCGGCGCGAGCATTACCGCCGAAGCGGTGACATTCGGCGAACCACTCCGATGCCGGTCAGGTGCGACGGAAGAAGTACAGCCCGGAGGCGCCGCACGCCACCACCTCGCGCCCGTCCGGCGACACCGCCACGCCCGCCAAAGCGCCGTCGACGGCCACCGACTGCGCATGGTGCGGCGCGGAGCGGTCCAACGCCAGCTCGTCGAGCACACCGGCCGTGGTCACGGTGAAGGCGCGGTCGGCCGTCGGGTCCACGGCCACGTCCCAGACCGGTGCGTCGTGCTGGGCGAGCAGGGTCGGGGCCGTTCCGACTTCCCAGCGTAGGACGCGGCCGTCATATCCGGCCGACAGCAGCGTCCCGGAACGTTCCCAGCGGGCGGCGCTGACCGTGCTGGTGTGCCCCTCCAGCTGCCGGGTCCGGCCCGTGCGCGGGTCGTGCACCAGCACGGTCGTGCCGGACGCGGTGATCGCGATCTGTCCGCTGCCCGGGTGGACGTCCACGCTGTTGGCCGGACCGTCCACTTCGATCCGGGCGACGGTCTGCCACGTCATGGCGTCGACCAGGACGACCTCGCCGTCGCCGCCCAGCACAACCAGGTTCCCGCTCGACCAGGCCAGGGCGCTGCCGCGCCGGAACTCGATCGGGTTCGCGACGTGGTGCAGTTCGTGGTCGGTGAACTCCCACAGCGCGAACCCGTCCTCGGCGAGCGTGGCCAGCGCGGTGCCGTCCGGGGCGAACACGACGGCCCGCACCTCGTGCTCGTGCACAGGGAAGGTCCACCGGTCGGGTGGGTCGGCGGCCGAGGCGAGGACCAGTTCGCCGTCCTGGGCAGCGGCTGCCACCAGCAGCCGGTTCGGATGCCAGCGCACGCAGTTGACCTGGGTGGTGTCCGGCAGGCCCGGCGGCCGGTCGAGGTCGAACAGTCGCACGTCCTTGGTGTGCGAGCCGACCGCGAGCGTCGGGCGGGCGGGGTGCCAGGCCAGTGCCGACACCCTGGTCCGCCGGAAGTCGATGCCCTGCTGCCGGTCCAGCGCGGTGACCCCGTCCGCGTTCCTCGGCAGGTCGGCTATTCCGGAGCCGGGCGGGCCCCACAGCAGCACCTCTCCCTGCTGCCCGCCGCAGGCGAGCATCGTGCCGTCGTGGTTCCAGGCCAGCGACGTGCCCCAGTGGCCGGGGATCTCCTCGGTCGTCGCCTCGCTCCCGTCGGCGGCGACCACGCAGACCCGCGTCCCGGACTCCGCCACGGCGAACCGACCGCCTTCCGGCGACCACGCCAGCAGCGACCCGGGGAGGTCCAGCGGGATGTGCCAACCGGAGGTCGTGCCGTCCAACAGGCCGTGGACACCGCTGCGAGTCACCACCGCCGGCCCGCGCGTCGGCCAGACGACGTCCCGGACCTGTTCCTGCAACGACAGCTTCCACAGACCTTGTGGCTGACCGGCATAGGGATCCCAGCTCAGCATGGACGCTGCGACCCCGACGGCGATCGCGGACGAGTCCGGTGCCCAGGCCAGCCCCGACAGGTCGGTGCCCGGCAGTCGGGTCGCGCGCACCTCGCCGAGGATCGGTTCGATCAGGACCAGGCTGTCGGAGTCGGTCAACGCGGCCAGGTGCCTGCGGTCCGGGCTCCAGACGAGCCGCACCACCCCGCTGCCCACATGGACGGTGCGCACCGGCGAACCGGCCGCCGTCCACAGCCGCACCGTGCCGTCGGAGGAACCGCTGGCGAGCTGTTCGCCGTCGGGCCGCCAGGCCAGGCAGGTCACGGCCTCGGTGTGCCCGACGGAGATCGACCGCAGCCGGGCATCCGGGCGGTCGGGCATCGGATGGATCGCCGCCAGGCCGCCGCTCAGCGCCTCCTCGACGTGCCGGAACCAGCCGAGCAGCTCCGCGTCCTCCAAGACCCGACTGTGCAGTGTGGCGGCGATGCTGCGCAGATCCGTCACCCTCGTCACCAAGTGTCCGGCGAACCGCAGCACCCGGCTCAACCGGGGCCGGCACGGGTCGTCGGCGAACGCGGCGGCGCACCGGTCCGCGTCGCCGTCGAGCTGGGCGGGGCCACCCTGGGCGATCCGGCGGACCACGAAGCGGAAGTCCCGCACCAGATCGGCCAGCTCGTCCTCCCGGCGGCTCTGGACGAGGTGGTGGGCGAGCTGGTCGAGGAACTGCTCGTCGGCCACCGGGATCCGGTGCCACTCGCCGTCCGGGCAGCGCGCCCGCAGCAGCGCGACCAGCTCGGCGTTGACCTGGCGGACCTGCTCGGACCTGCTGCGCAGCAGGTGCTCGTGCACGACGTCGTGCAGTCGGGCGCCCGCGGTGCCGACCGCCTCCAGCAGCGACCTGGCCGCCAGCTCCGTGCACGCCGCCGCGACCGCCAGCGCGTCGCACCGCCACAGCCGCTCCAGCAGGCCGAAGTCGATCGCGGTTCCGGGCGGGAACGCGGCCAGGGCGATGAAGCGGTCCAGCAGCGTCGAGTCCCCGTTCGTGACGAGCTCTTCCGCGCTGATCTCCAGCACCGCCGCAGCCGTCCGCTCGGAGTCCGGTGCGATGTCGTCGGTGGCGAACACGCCGGACTGGTCCAGCCGGGCGGTCAACGCGGCGACGACCTCCGCCACCGGCCGACCGGCCGGGCCCCGGGTCCGGCTGCGGAGCACACCGTTGAGCAGGCCCAGCACGACGGGCCACCGCGCGCTGCGCGCGTAGAGCGGGAACACGTCGTCTTCCGCCGCACCGGGTACTTCCCGCACCAGCAGCTCGACCGCCTCGGCCGGTTCCATCCGGTCGACATCGACCCCGACAGCCTCCGGCGGCAGCAGGTCGGTGCGTCTGCTGGTGACCAGCCGGACGCAGTGTGGGCCGCCGTGCAGGAAAGGAGCGAGGTCCTCGGGCGCCCAGACGTTGTCCAGCACGAGCAGCATGCGCCGGTCACCCAGTGCCCGCATGAACGCGGTGCTCGCGGCCTCCACCGAGCCGTAACGGACCGCGGGTGCGTCTGGGTCCAGGATCGAGACCCAGTCCGACAGCAGGGTCACCACTGATGGGCGCGGACCGAACTCGATGAACGCGATCCCGTCGGGGAACAGTCGCCCGGTCTCCGGTTGGCGGGCGACGTCCAGCGCGAGCGTCGTCTTGCCGTACCCGCCGGCGCCGGACAGGTCGGCCGCCGACGAGACGCCGACCGCGCCACCCGTGCCATCGGCCAGATCCGTGAGCGCGCGCAGCACCTCCGCACGTTTGCGCGGACGTGGCACGAAGTGCGGTGGCAGGGGCGGCAGGGCGAAAGCCGGCGGCGCGCTCTCGACGTCGGTGCGGGCCTCGACCAGCCCCAACCGGCTCTCCGCCTCGGTCAGCGCGTCGTTCGCCTCGTCGAACCTGGCACGCAACGCCACCAGCCGGTAGGCGCCGTCGGTGTACCGGTCGAGGGCTTGGAGGGTGACGACTCCTCTGGGTTCCCACTCCGCGTTGCGGCGAGCGGGCGCCAGCTTCGAGAGTTGAGCGGTGGAGACGCCGATCTCGGCGGCGATCTCCTTGAGGGTGCGGTCCTCTACGTCCAGGTGCGCTTTCGCCTTGACACTCGCGAGCTTGAGCTCGTTACGTGCCCGCTCGACACGCTTGTCGGCATCGTGTCGAGCCAGCCGTGCCCGTGCCAGCGTGTCTCCGCCGGTCACCGCTGATCCTGGAGCAGCACAGGCGGAGCCTACCGAGGCCCGCGCCCACCGCCGACGCGATGGTCGCATATCGACGAGCCAGGCTGACGGATCGCCCACAACGAGGAAGCGTGACCCCTCCAGTCGTGGAAGCCGGACTCCGACACTCCCGGCATGCGGCAGGCGAGCTTAATCGACGCCTTTCGGAGACTTTCCCGGCTCGCCGGGAAGTCATTTGCGGCGGGCGGGCCGGGAAGTCGTAGCACGCCCCTGTAGATGCAGCTCCCCGATCAGCGGCATGACAGGACGTTCGGCTGGTCTCGAACGGGCGGTCTCCCGTCGAAGCGGCGTACCACATCAGTTGCTCTTGTGGGCACAGGCGAAGTGATCTTGTATTTTGGTGTGCTGGAACCGGTAGCTCGTTCCTGCTACGCGCAGGATGCCCCGCTCGCGGGCATTCTCGAGTAATGCCTCCAAGTTGCGCGGCAGGCCGTGGCGATACATGCGGAGACTCCATATCACCCAGCGGCTCCAAGCCGTACCCGGAGCTCGGGAGAGGGGAACCGTAACCGCGATCAGGGCCACTGCCGCAGTCTGTGGAAGTATGTCCATCCGCTCCAGAAAGGTCGCGTAGACGGCTGCCCCGAGGATCGGAGCGGGTAAGTGGGCGAACAGCGTCCAACCGTCCCGGTGGATCGCCGACAGTAGGTGTGTCGCCTCACTTGCATCGACAGGTTCGGTAAGGCTGCCCCACGACAGGGTTCCCACCACAGCGCCGATGAGGGAGGTAGCCACGATCCCAATGAGGAAGGTCAGCACCTCGGTTGACGGTATGAATGTTGACCCGGTGTCCATGATTGTTAATACGATAGTGCCGACCGCGCCACCGGCAGCGGCCTTCAGCATTCGCTTGGGTCGAGTCCGGACTCGATACAGCATGACTGGTTGGTCCCGCCTTTGGGTGGCGAGTCGCACTATCAGAAAGCCGACCGCCAAGCCAATCCACCATGTGAGCGATGTCAGCATGCTCATCACACTGCCGCTCCACTCGAACCACCCAAATAGCGTGAACAGGCACACGAACGCCAAGTAGGAGGAAATCACCGAGCAGGTCAGAAAACCTCGATGGAACTTGGACCAAGTCGCCGGGGCAAGAGGAGCACAAAGATCCAACTGTCGAGTCCCGTCCCGGTCGAGGAAGCGTGCCAAATCTTTCAGCCAGGCGAAAGCTCCATCAGATGGGTGCACGCGATCGAACAAGTGGCGTTCCAGGTGGTTGACGTCGTCCAACGCCAGAAGTTCCCTCGGATCCGAGCTTCCAGGGGTATAGGCCATTCTGGCCATACCGCTCATCAGCGGTGTCGACAAGGTCTCACGCAGGGGGCCCGGCGTGCGCAATCGCGCCGTCACCGCCGCCCATCGGCCCTCGGCATCGGCCCGACCTGCGGTCAGGTGCGTGACGATCTCGGGGACCGGCAGCGGGTCCAAGCGCACCACCAGCGCTTTGGCCACGGTTAGGCCCGTGGTTCGAACCACGGCGTCGTACTCGTCGGTTCGACTGGTGAGCACGAACGGGCGATCCCACTCGTGCAGAAACTCGATCACTTGTATCATGAGGTGGTATGGCAACTCGTCGAGCCCGTCAAGCAACGGGACGACCGCGCGGTGCTCGACCAACCGGGCAGCGGCGGCACGCGCAGCTTCTACGGACACGGACGCGGGCCGAACAGCGGTTAGGCACACCTCGAGCCACTCGTTCAGGGGATGTTTCTCCGGGTCCCAGGCGATCATGTCGACAAGAAGAGGCACTTCGCCCTCGCGAACAATCTGCGGAGCGAGAAGAATCGCGGCCGAGGTTTTGCCGGCTCCGGCCGCGCCGGTGATCACAACCTGACGCGCGGGTAGCGCGGCTACGAGGTTTCCGAGCGTTGTCACGTCTCCTCGCACGTTCAAGGCGGTTCGTCGAACGCCCGACAGCCGCCCGAGCACGACGTCAGGGCTCGTGGCGAACGGCCCGCCAACAGACCGCCACGGCACTCGTAGCGGCTCCGGGAAGATCAGACCGCGGGTCGAAGCCTCGCGTTGGAGCCGCTCAAGTGCCCCCGTCAACAGATCAGCGGCCCAGGCCGCTCCCGTGGCTTCGTCGACCGTGCCTAATCGACCAGGCTGAAGCCAGGTCACCCACAACGCGGCGAGACCGACTATGCAGCTGACCACACTCGCGATCTTGTCCCCGGTCTCGAGTGCGCCGAATGCGACCACTGCGCCGAGTCCTGCGACCACTGTCGCCACGAAAAAGACAACCCATGGCCACCGACGCACTGAACCCATAACCGCCCCCGGTAGGAGTGAATCATCGCTCCCAGAAGACTAGGCAGTGTAGCAATCGTAATCACTGCTCGAGGCACGCACGGACTTACGACCTACTGCCTACCTTTGGCCCAACTGGAGTGGTGGGCCACCGCGATGTCGACATCCTTCTGATCTCACGGTCCACGCCACCAGCGGCATGAGCGGACGTCAAGTGGAAACGCAGTCGGGCACCGGACGGCGTGTCCCCCAGCAGCTCAGAGCTGCAGCGACTGGGTGCCAAGAACGACGGCGGGTGCCAGGCGGTCGGCGTCTTCGGTGCCGGTCTCGGCGGTGTACACGGTGATGCGCAGGTCATCCATCGCGACGAGCAGCGTGTCGCAGTCCAGGGTGATCGGGCCGACGCCGGGTGGTCGATGGTCCTGCGCCGGGACAGGTTGGCCGGGGACGGGGGTGCCTCGGCGTCCCGGAGCTCGGCGAAGCGAGGGCTGCCGGAGGTCAGATCGGCGATCAAGCGCCGCAGCCACGGTCGGCCGAGTAGCGCGAGGTCGTCAGGCGCAGCTCGGCCACGAGCCGGGCCTCGTGTTCGGCCTGCTTTCGCGGGGTGTGCACGACCTGTGAAGGCAGGCGGGTGAGGTTGCGCCAGACGGCGTTGCGTTCCAAGTCGCGCCACGTGGTCGTGTCGCCCATGAGCGCGTCGTAGGGCGCGTTGGCCAGCACGAGTGTCCAGCCGGCGTCGTAGACGACCACCGGAATGTGCGAGAGCCGGGTCGAGCAGCCGTTGCACGCTCGGCGGGTCTCGCAACGACACGACGTCCGAACCTGGCGCGGTGTACCAGGCCAGCCGGTGGAGCAGATTTTGTTCGGTGCCGGACAGGCGCAGTGCTCGGGCCGGCGACTCCACCACCTGTGGGGAAGCCCGTCCACTGAAGTCCCACGCCTAACCGAGTCACCCGTTCGTGCAGGTAGCTAGGCTGGACCATGGCGCGGACAGACCCAGTTGGACCACTCGGGGGCCTCAATGGCACGTCAACCGGACGCAATCGCAGAATATCGTCGTGAATTGGGAAAGCTTCTGGCCGCCTTCATCGACTCTTCAGGCGTCACAAGAAGCGACCTGGCCAGGGCGACCAACTATGACCGCACGTCGATTTCGCACATCTGCGCCGGGCGTCAGTCTCCCGAAAAAATATTTTGGGAAATGGCGGACGCGCACTTGAAGGCAGGAGGGCGACTTGTTGCGGCCCACGAAAAGGCGATGGACATCGAGCGTGCCACTAGGAGGAATGAGCTAGAGCGAGGGTTGGTCAAGCTGCGCGATCAGGAAAAGCCTGCCGTTGATCCGATCAGGATTGCACACGAGTGGCTTGTGGCGGACACTCCTGGAATCATCCGCCAGAACGCCGGTCAGCGGGTCGGGAAGACTCTGGTCGAAGAACTTGAACGGCGAGTAATTGAACTGCGTCATCTTGACGACGTGGTGTACGGAGATGACCTTTACCCGCTTGTGCGTAAAGAGTTGTCCAAAGTTGAGAAGATTGTCAGGTCGGCCAGCTACAGCGAACCCACTGGAAAGCGTCTACTTTCCATTATCGGAGAGACGGCTCAACTTGCGGGATGGGTGGCAAGTGATGCAGGACGCTACAGTGAAGCCCAACAGCTCTACTTGGATGGCGCTGGAGCTGCGCGCGAGGCTGGCGATCGAATACTGACTGCACAGCTTCTATCGTCGCTCAGTTATCAAATGGCCAGTGTGGGCAATGCCGAGGATGCCGCTCTATTGGCACGTACAGCGACAAAAGGCGCTGACGGCGCTTCACCCGTGGTTAAGACACTACTGCTCGAACGCGTCGCATGGGCAAGCGCCCGCACCCGGGACCGCTCCACCACTATGCGGGCGCTCGACGCGGTTGACGACACCTACGAAGAGCGGTCCGACGACACTGAAGAGCCGGAATGGGTTTACTGGCTCAATCGAGACGAAATCGACGTAATGGCCGGGAGGTGCCTTATCGAGCTTGGTCGACCATCGGAAGCGGAGCCGCTTCTGTCTAGAGCGATATCATCTTATGACAACAATCATGTTCGCGAAGTTGCACTATATCTTTCATGGCTGGCAGAAGCCTTCGCTAAGGCCGATGTTCTTGATGCCGCCGAAGAAACCCTCGACAGGGCTCGTGTAGCCGCCAGGGGGGTCAATTCAAAGCGTCTGGACATTCGAATAAGACAGGTTGAATCTCTAACTGCGAACAGGCGTTGACGAACGTCGGTCCACCGGTTGTCGAGTTCGCGGATGAGGTTGGCGCGCTGTTCGGCCGTGGGCAGGTCGTAGAAGTTCCGGTCGATCCACGTGCGCGCTTTCCGGTAGGTGCGCGGCGTGAGGCGGGCCCCGCAGCGGCCGAGTTCCCGCAGGCCTCGCGTCCGCAAGGCGGCGGCTGTTCATCCGCACCCGCCTGCGCCCATCGACCCGCATGCCGCGTGTCGACTAATGACGTCACTCGTAGTGAAGGGGCGTCCTGCGCCGCGCTGAAGGAGGCGGTGCAGGAGTGCCTGGCGGGCGACGAGAGGACCTCCGCGCCGCGATGGCCGTGAACCCAAGCCTGCCCGCAGCGGCCCGCGACCGACTCGCAGACCGCGCCGACACTACAGGGACACCCCTGGACTCTCGGTCGGCGAACATGCACTCATCGGCATGTGCGGATGGGTGAACGGTCTGTTTCCGCCCTCCGGACAGGGGTTCGTGTGCCGCCGGTCGGTGGCTGGCGCCTGGCTACCGCAGGTCGACCTCGACGTCGTGCTCGGCGAGCACGTCCCGGAGGTACCGCATGGTGACCGTCGGACGCAGTCGGCGCCGGTCGTAGCCGCCGGCGAGGTGCTCGTGGGCAACAGCGGAGTCGTGCCACACGAGTCGGAACGGTGTCTGCGTGCCGAACCTCCCGCGTAGACAATCCTCCAGGGCGTCGAGGTTGAAGCCGAAGTACCCGCCCGGTCCGTTGACCGCTTCTCCGGTCGCGTAGTAGAACCCCTCGATGTCGGTCACGAACCGGCCGTGGAGTTCGTAGGTGGCGCCGGGTGGTCGGTTCGGCGCGTCGGTTCTGTGGCCGAGTGCCACCGCGGACCACCGGTGCCGCAGCTCACGGCCGTAGCCGGCCCACAGGTCACGCCGGGACGGCCGTCCGGCGCGCCAATGCCCCAGGATGTCGGGGATTCCCGCCGGTAGCGGCTCTCCCCAGTCCTTAACGACGGTCAGGTCGAGCAGGCCGACCCCCAGTCGCGACGGCTCGGTCGCCTCGACCGTCGCGGACACCCCGGCACCGGTCACCAGGCCGGTTGAACCGTCGTCGGCGACGGCGTGGAGTCGGAATCGGAGTCGGCGGCGACGCGAGGCGGCTTTGGTGGACTGCCCGACCGCGTCGAGGGCGGTCGGCAACGGGGCTTCCGGCCGGCATCCGAGCAGTCGGACGCGTGGCACCGGCGGTTCGGCCTGCTCGCGGAATACGCCCGTGATGTCCCGACAGGTGCCGTATGCCGCCTCGTCGCGGTCCCGGAGGGCGAATTCGTCGACGTGGTCGGGACGCGGCACCTCGTCCGTGCGGTCGTGCACGCGGACGAACCCGTCGAGGTCCACGTCCACGGTCCCCGGGACCGTGGTACTCGGCCGTTGCGCGAGCACGGTCACGTCGCCCAGCTGTTCACCGCACCACGACGGCAATGGGGTGCCGCCAGGAAGAGATCACCCAGCAAAGCCCGTCCGGTGCCGTGCGCCTCGCCGGGCAACCGGTCGAGAAGATCGGCGAGCACACCGTCCGGGGTGCAGCCGACGAGCGTGAACCGCTCCCGTGATCTGGCCGGAAGGTCGACGAACACCCCTTCGACCCCGGCGCACAGCGCCAACGCGAGGTCATCGTCGCCGCCGACACCGCCGCACAGCAGCCAGCGCGGCTCGACCGGGTACCGCCAACTCCACCGCCGCCGCTCCGGCGCGAGGTGCGGCTCGGCGCTCGTCACCACACCGCGACCTTACCGACCGGAGCCGCCACAACAGGTCTGATCGCGAACAGTGAAACGCCGGGATCTACCTGCGCTCGCCGTTCTCGATCCGGCTCGTCGCGTGGAAGAGGGGCCGATCCAGCCCGCAACGGTCGCCTGACGGATGTGCTGCCCATGGTGGGATGCGTGCGGCAGGCGCGAATGACGGCAGTAATCTCGCGAATGACGGCAGTAATCTCATGGGCGGCCAGGGCGCGGTGCAGGCCGAGGTGATTTCAGAACTCGGCGGAGACCCCAGGCACGTAGAATCGCTGGTCGTGACGCGGTCTTCTTCGTGCAAGCGGGGATGGTCCCTGGGCGTTGACGTCCATCTCGCAGAGCAGCGTGTCTTCCCCACGGGAGCGGGGGTGGCCCCACCAGGCCGGGTACGTCGTGGCGTTCGAGCCCCTCCCCGTTCGAGCGGGGATGATCCAGCGCTTGTACCGCTCCGCGGAGTCGGTGCTGCGTCTTCCCGCGTGACCGGGGGTCCGGCTGGCTATCTCACTGCTCCGTCGGGGGCGATGTCTTCCCTGTACGAGCGGGGTGGTCCCAAGCGACAACTCCTGCCGTCGCCGTACCCACGTCGTCCTCGCGCGAGTAGGGGAGACCTCATTATGCGGTCGCGAAGACCTCGCCGGTCGCGTCTTCCGTAGAAGCCGGAGTGACCTGTCTTTCGAGGTGGTACTCGATTCAGATGACCTTGTCCACTACGCCGGCGGGTGTTGGGATGCGCAATGAGCATGAGCAGCGCTGACGGCCGGGATCGGGGCGCCGCGATCGTGAGCGGCGCCGCGCCCGCTCCGCACGGACGAGACCAGCCAGGCGGACGAGGGTGCGGTTGGACAGCGGGATCGCGGCAGAGCAGGACAGCGCAACGAGTTTCCCGTTGTGGGGCGTCGCCCACCGTGCTCCCGCTGCTCAGCCTGCGCCGTGACCTGCGACGTCGCGATGAAAACGGCTGTGAGGGGCATTTCAAACTGCAAATGTCGGCGGATTTCACTTGTCATCGACGAGGCTGCCCCGAGATCCGCAAAAGAGCGGAAACACTGTGCAGTGTCATCGCGCGGCCGCAAGTCGGTGCCCGCAGGACACACGTATGTGGCAAGATCGTGCGGTGCGTGGCGATGTTCCCTTAGCCGACGATGCCGACGTTCCCGCCGATACGACGCCCAACGGCCGCCCTTCGGTCGTGCAGTCGGTCTACGCCGACAGTTCGAGTATCGCGATAGCGGCTAGTCGTGACATCATCATTACGGACAGTCGTTTACGTCCTTCCGTAGCCTGGCCGGTGCGGTTGGGCGTACCGCCGCCGCCGGCGGATCACTATCAACACCGAGCGGTCGAGCAGCAGATCGCCAGGATCGTGACGCCCCGCTCCGACACCGCCGTGTTCGGAGTCGTCCTGTCGGGGCTCGGCGGAGTCGGTAAGTCGCAGTTGGCCGCATCCCAAGCGCGGGCCGTGTGGCGGGACAAGTCCGTCGACCTGGTGATGTGGATCAATGCGGCCACGAGGGCCGCGATCGTGGCGGCGTACGCGGACGCAGCGGCGCAGGTGCTCGGCAGCGATCCGGCTACCGGCACCGGCACGGCCGATGAGGCTGCGGAAAAGCTGCGCACGTGGCTGGGGTCCACCGACCGGCGTTGGCTGATCGTTTTCGACGACGTGCAGGAGACAGCCGACCTGAAGGGGCTATGGCCACCGAACAACCCCGCAGGTCGCACTGTGATCACTACACGGCGTCGTGACGCCCTGCTGGCACGTCAGGACCGGCCGGACGTCGCAGTCGATTCGTTCAGCGAAACCGAAGCCCTGCACTACCTGACCGGGAAGCTGCCTGGGCACGGGAGCACGCAGGACGGCCTCAACGGGCTGCACGCGCTCGCCGCGGACCTCGGATACCTGCCGTTGGCCCTGGCACAAGCAGCAGCGTTCATCACCGACAACCCCCTGCTCACCGTGTCGGCCTACCGGGAAAGGCTGGCCGACCGTCGCAGGACCTTGGGGCAGGTGGTTCCCCTGAGCGGAGAGTTGCCCGATGAGCACCACGCCACGGTGGCCGTGACGTGGTCGCTGTCCATCGAACGTGCCGACCGCCGCAGCCCTGAAGGCGTGGCCCGGCCGTTGCTCGCGCTGACCAGCCTGCTCGACCCCACGGGTGTCCCCACCACGTTCTTCACCAGCGAGCCCAGCCTGGGCCACATGGCCGGTGTCGCAGGTCGGGAGGTGAACTCCGACGCGGTGGTGGACACCCTGGGCAACCTGCACCGCCTCAGCCTGATCACCCTCGACACCTCCCAACCGGCACGGACGGTCCAGGTTCACGCTTTGGTGCAACGCGCCGTACGGGATGCGCTCACCTATGACGACCACGTGCGCGCGGCTCATACCGCCGCAGACGCACTCCTGTCGATCTGGCCGCCCACCGACGTCGACACAGAACTTGCGCACGCCCTTCGCTCGTGCACCACCGAACTGCACGCCACCAGCGCCCCGCAGTTGTGGCGGACGCGAGTGCATCGGCTGCTGTTCCGTGCCGGACGGTCGTTCGGCGAGGCCGGATTGGTCACTGCGGCCGTCGAGCACTTCCGCGACCTGCACGAACAGGCGCACCGCCATCTTGGCCCCGACCACACCGGCAGCCTGGCGACACGAAACCACCTCAGTCTGTGGTTAGCGGAAGCAGGCGATCACGTCGCCGCGATCACCGAGCACGAACGGTTACTGGAGTACTGCCTCAGGGTGTTGGGCCCCGACCACCCGAACACCCTCACCACTCGCAGCAACCTGATCCTGTGGCGAGCGGAGGGTGGCAACCCGGCAGAAGCGGTAGCGCACTTCGAAGTGCTGCTCGCCGACCGCATCCGCATCCTGGGACCGGATCACTCCGACACGCTCATCTGCCGCAACAACCTGGCCATCAAGCGTGCGGAGTCAGGCGACCACGCCGGCGCGGTGGCGGAGTTCGAACGGCTGCTCGCCGACCGTGTCCGCATTCTGGGACCGGATCACCCCGATACCAGGTTGACCCGGAACAACCTGGCCGCGTGCCGAGCCGACGCCGGGTACCGGGTCGATGCTGTTGACGTATTCGACCGGTTGCTCGGTGAGGTGACCGAGGCGGTGGGGCCACACCACTTGGACGCCTTGGCCGTGCGCAACAACTTGGCCCGCTGGCGCGCGGAGTCCGGTAACTACGCCGGCGCGATCACCGAGTTCGAGCACTTGCTCGCCGACCAGAAGCGGAGTCTGGGTGCCGATCACCCGAACACTCTGACGACGCGAGCGAACCTGGCCATATGCCGAGGGGAGTCAGGCGACCTGGTCGGCGCGATTGCGGAGTTCGAGCAGTTGCTCGCCGATCGCCGTCAAGTACTGGGGCCAGGTCATCTGGATACCTTGATGACCCGAAAGGTCCTGGCCGTCCTCCGCGCCAGGTCGGGTGACCACAAGGCGGCACTCGTCGAATTCGAACTCCTGCTCCCGAGCATCACCGAGACCCTGGGCCCCCGCCACGCCGAGACCCTGATGATCGGCAATGACATCGCCACCTGCCACGCACAAGCAGGTGACCATGCGACCGCGATCGCCAGGCTCGACCGCGTGCTCGCCGAGCACATCGAGGTGCTGGGACCGGCTCACCCCAACACCGCCGCCGTGAGGGAGAATCTCACCCACATTCAAGAACTGGCCCGCAGTGTCGAAAAGCGACGCTCATGATCACACTGCGCAGCGTCAGGCACCCACATGCCCGACAGGACGAGACTTGCGATCACTGCGCACATCACGCATCCAAGGCCGTGAGCTGCGCCGGATCGAGGTCTGCAAGGTCGGTGGTGGTGAAGTCGTACAGCCGCAACCACCGGTGGTCGTGCTGGTTGCACAGCACACGCAGCCCGGCCGTGTCGAACAGGTAGAGCCACCGGTGGTCGGGGTCGGGCTTCTCGCCCAGGCGGCCGGTGATCGGCTGCGAGACAGCCTCGGCGAGGCGGTATCCGATCCTGCGGTATGGCGTGATGTGCTTCGGCGTGAAGGGGGTGCTGGCCGGTGTCGAGTTCATAGCCGGCCGCCCACGGGTTGACCGACTCCCAGTCGTGGCTCAGCAGTGCCCGCACGAGGCGGTCGACGTCGCCTGCGTGGTGACGGTGCAGGGCCTTCATGACGGGCCACGATCAGGCACACCAACAGGTCGATCTTGTTCGGCGATCCCGGCCTTCCTCGGCCACCGACGTGCCGTAGCGGTCGAGCGCGCGGCGTGGGTTGAGAGCGTGGCGACGCAACCGCCGGTCACCGTCGTGGGTCAGCGTCCGGCCGCGAATGTCGACCAGCGCGCGACGGGTGGCCTGGGTGAACTCCTGCACGCGGGCGCGCATGTCGAACGCCACGGCGTGCCGGTTGCGGCCGGCGCTGGCCTCGACCAGCAGTTGCTCGCCGAACTCCTGCGCCCAGTCGTCCACGTAGCTCTCGAACTTCCGGACGTCGGCGAAGAACCCAACCACGTCGGAGGACGAC